>JAIOQG010000195.1 GCA_021413465.1 Alphaproteobacteria bacterium
TTCGTCAAACCGGTGGCCGAAGGCACGGGCAAAGGCATCACGCCGCGGTCGATCATTCACTCCGCTGCCGAGCTAGGACCCACGGTGATGGATTTGCTCAAGCGGTTCTCGCAACCGGTTTTGGTCGAACCCTATTTGAGCGGGCGCGAATTTACTGTCGGGTTGCTGGGCGCGGGGAAGTCGGCGCGCGCGATCGCGGCGATGGAAATCCATCTGGGCGAGAAGGCCGAGCAAGGCCTCTATTCGTTATCGAATAAGGAAAACTACGAAGACCGAGTGACTTATACGCTCGCGGACGATGCTTTGGGTCGCGAGGCGATGCGGGTGGCGCTTGAAGCGTGGGTCGCGCTCGGGTGCCGCGACGCTGGACGCGCCGACTTGCGCGCGGGCGCGGACGGCAAGATTTATTTCCTCGAAGTGAACCCGCTCGCCGGGATCAATCCGCTGACGTCGGATCTGCCGATCATGTGGGGCATGCTCGGGCGGAAGTATCACGACCTGATCGGGATTATTCTCGATGAGGCGATGGTGCGGGTGAAGCGGTAGTTTAGGCGCGCCGTTTGACCGGCATGATGATCGGCGCGCCACCGTGTTCGCCGACGAAGGCGTCGACGCCGAAGGTTTTGCGCAAAATTTCGCCGGACAAGACCTGCGACGGCTTGCCGTCGCCTCCAATGCGTCCGTCCGACAGTAGGACAACGCGCGAGCAGTTGCGGGCGGCGATCGAGAGATCGTGGAGTACGACGATGACGAGGACGCCGGCTTGAGCCGCCGTGTGGAGGACTTCCATGGCGTGCAGTTGATGGCTGGGATCGAGTTGCGCGAAGGGTTCGTCCGCGAGCAGGATTTTTGCGTCACTCGCCAATGCGCGGGCAAGGAGCGCGCGGGCGCGTTCGCCGCCCGAAAGCGCCGTCACGGGGCGGTCGGCGAGATGGGCGACGTCGCAGGCTTGCATGGCGCGGTCGATGGCGGCGAGGTCTGCGGGCGACGTGCGCACAAAGCGATGCGCGTAAGGCAAGCGACCGAGCGCCACGAGCGAGCGCACGCTGAGTGGCCAGTGGGCTTGACCGCCTTGCGGCAGATAGGCCATGGCGCGACCGAGTTCTTCGCGGCGCCAAGTGTCGAGCGGCTTTCCGAGGATCGATACATCGCCCGAGGCGCGCGCGGCAAGACCTGCCGCGGTGCGCATGAACGTCGTTTTGCCGGAGCCATTCGGGCCCATCACGCCGACAAGTTCGCCGGGTTCGAAGGCAAGCGAGATATCGGAGAGTACCTTGTGCTTGCCGATGGAAACGTCGACGCGTTCGAATGAAAGAGCGGTCATTGCGTTTCTCGCCTCAATTTGAAAACCAACCAAAGGAAGAAGGGAACGCCGATCAGCGACGTGAAGACGCCCAGCATCAGTTCGGGGCCCGAGGGGACCAGGCGCACCGCCGTGTCGGCGACCGAAACCAGCAACGCACCGCCGATGGCGCTGGGCCATAAGAGGCGCGAAGGCATGTGGCCGACGAAAGGGCGGCAGAGGTGCGGTACGATCAAGCCGACAAAGGCGATGGCGCCGGTGACGGCAACGGAGGCCCCGACAGCGAGCGCTACACCCAAGGTTACGCGGCGCTGAATCGAGGTGACTTTGATGCCGAGCGAGTTGGCGGCATCGTCGCCCAAAGTTAGCGCATCGAGTGCACGGCCGACGGTTGCGAGGACGAGCAGACCTAGAATCACGAAGGGCGACGCCAGGTAGAAATCCTGCATGCTGCGGTCTTTGAGCGAGCCCATCAGCCAGTAGATGATCTCGCTGACGGCCCAGGGGTTCGGTGCCAAGTTCATTGCCAGCGCCATTAAGGCGGCGGCGAGATTGGCCAAAGCGACGCCGGCCAGAATGAGCGTAAGCACGCCATTGTCGCGGCTGCTCAACGCGCTGAGCAGACCGGCCGCGATCAGTGCGCCAAGCATGGCGATTGCCGGCAATGCGAGGCTGTATTCTTTCGACAATCCGAAATAGATGGCGATGACTGCGCCGAGCGACGCGCACGAAGCGATGCCCATGACGCCGGGTTCGGCGAGCGGGTTGCGCAGCAAGCCTTGCAACGCCGCACCGCTCATGCCGAGCGCCGCGCCGGACAAAAGGCCGAGCAGCATCCGCGGCAGGCGAATTTCGCGCATGATGATGCCGGCGGTACCGGTGTCGCCGAACAGGCCGTTGACGACATCGTTGATGGCCAGCGGCGCATAGCCGATAAACAGCGATGCGATCGCCGCCAGCAGCGTTGCTGCGCCGAGCGCTGCCATCAACATGATGCCGCTGTTGCTGCGCATCAAAGCGTCGCCGTTAATTGGCGCGTAGTCATTTTCATCACCCGTCGCGCCCCTCGCATGCCGCACGGCATGTTGGGCCAGAGGTCAAACCGCTGTCGTCGCGACGGAAAACTCCGCTCCACACGCGCACCCCGGCGGCGGCTGGACGACGTTATCCGGCAGGTTTCCTGGCTTGCGGGTCGGTGCAGTTTGTCTGCCTTCCCAACGCGCCAAGTTGCGCCTCAGTGGCCTCGTCGACAAAATGCTCGCCGCTTACAGTTGCGGGGGCAGCCGCGGCATTGGAGGATAAGCCCTCCGCACCGCATTCCCTTTTTCCTTACCGCAACGAAAGTCGCGGTTCGGCACCGGATACGAGCTTCCCGGTTACTCCGGTTTGGGCGGGGGCGCAAGTTCCGCGCGCTTGCCGGCCAGCCGTTCGACCGCTTCGGCGACCCAGGGGCCTGGGCAAATCCAAAGGCGGGAGGGCATGGCGTAGAGAGCTGTTTTACCTTCCAGACTGCGGAAGGCCGGGTGGCGGAGGATGCTTTGGGCGCGGCTTGAGCTGCCGGTATAGGCGTCGTCGAGGATCAATAGCCGCGGCGCGGCAGAGATAACCAACTCAAGCGGCACGGTGCCATAACTGCCTGGCATGAGCTCAGGCGCCAGATTGCGCAGGCCTGCTGTTTGTACGACGTCATGGGTAAGCGTGCCGAAGCCGGAGGTTACGCCGTTCGGTTCGTAAACCAACGCCGTGATTTGGGTTCCGCCCTGCGTCTTAGCGCGGGCGATGCGGGCATCCATGCCGGCGATTAGCGCCGCGCCGCGTTGGTCTTCGCCGAGCGCATGGGCGGCGTCGCGCACGATCTTGCGCACGTCGTCAAGCGATGTGCCCACCCCAATCACGTGAACCGGTACGCCCAAAGTCTCGGCCAAGCGGTTTGCGTGCGCGCCGGTGTAAACGTCGCCGAGGACGAGGTCGGGTTTGAGTTCGACGATTTCTTCTGCGCGCGCGTGGTTCACGGGAATGCCGCGTGCTGCTTCAGCGTAGTTCGATATCTGCGGCTCGATCGCTAGGTTCGAAACGGAGACGATACGTTCGCGGTCGACGAGCGCCAGCGCCAATTGGTCGGCGCAGACATTGGTCGAAACAATGCGTTGGGGCTTGGCGGCGGCAGGCCATGCCAGTCCGGCAACGAGAGCAATCATAACGTAGCGGATCATGATGCGGGTCTTGTCCATCGGGTCGGGGATTAGCCTATAGTGCGTCATTCGCCATTTCGCCAGACGAGGATGCCATGGGGTACGAGACGATTTCGGTGCGCAAGGACGGGCCGGTCGATTGGGTCACGCTGAATAGGCCGGACAGTTTGAATGCGCTGAACAAGCGATTGGTCGACGATTTGCTCGATTATTTCGGGGCGCTTTATTGGGACAAGTCGGTGCGAGTCGTTGTGATGCGCGGCGCGGGGCGGGCGTATTGCGCGGGGCTCGATCTCAAAGAGCGCGACAACGGCCCGCGCTCGCCGCAAGCCGGAATGACATCGCAGCGGCGGATCAGCGAGATCGTGATGCGCATGCGGCGCTGTCCGCAGCCGATCATTTCGCTCGTGCATGGGCCTGCGTGCGGCGGCGGGTTTGCCTTGGCGCTGGCCAGCGACGTTCGCATTGCCGGCGCGAGCGCGCGGATGAATGCCGCGTTCATTCGCATCGGTTTGTCGGCTTGCGATATCGGCGTCAGTTACTTCTTGCCGCGCTTGGTCGGGGTTTCGGTCGCCTCGGAATTGATGCTGACCGGGCGCTTCATCAATGCGGAGCGGGCGTTGCGTGTGGGCTTGGTGAGCGAGGTCGTCGCCGACGATCAGATGGAAGTCGCGGCGAAGACTTATCTTGACGAGATGCTGACGACGTCGCCGATGGGACTGCGCCTGACGAAGGAGTGTTTGAACATGAGCGTCGATGCCGGAAGTCTCGAGGCAGCGGTGGCGATGGAAGATCGCAATCAGATTCTGTGCGCACAGACGCAGGATTTTGGCGAAGGCGTGCGCGCGTTCTTGGAGAAGCGCGCACCGGCTTACGAGGATCGCTGAGGGGCTATGACGGAACGCTGGCTTTATCTGCGCGGGGGCGGTGCCGCTTTGCTGGTCGATACGCGGCCGAGCGGCGATGCGTTGCCGCGTGTGGTGCATTTCGGAACGGACCTTGGCGCGACGCCGGACTTCGAAGCCATTGCCGGCGCTGCGCCGCACGTGTTGTGGGGAGCGCGGCTCGATGTGCCCTGCCCGCCTTGCGTGCTGCCGGGCTTGGAGGGCGGCTATTTCGGTACCGCTGCCATTGCGCCGTCGCATGCGCAAGGTTGGGCGTTCGATGGTGTGGTGCGCAGCGTCGACGGCTTCACACTGAAGTTCGAGATGCAGGGACGGCTGGGTGCCACCGTCGGAGTCGACTACCGGCTTTCGGAACAGGGCGTGTTGGCGATGCGCACCCGGGCGAGCGATTTTCCGGATGGGTTGAGTTGGATTGCGGCGCTGGCATTGCCGCTGCCGATGTGGGCGTACGATGTGCTTTCGTTCGGCGGCGATTGGGCACGAGAGTTCGCGGCGCAGCGTCAAGTTCTGCAGAGCGGCGCGTTGGTGTTCGAGAGCCGGCGCGGGCGGCCAGGACACGATCGCTTTCCGGGCTTGATCGTGGGAGCGACTGGGTTTGGCGACGATCAGGGCCAAGTGTTTGGCGTGACGCTTGGGTGGAGCGGAAGCCTGCGCATGACGATGGAGCGTCTGCGCGAAGGCGATGTCGTCGTGCAGGCGGGCGAGCTGTTCGTCGACGGCGAGACGGTGGAGAACACTTACGAAAGTCCGTGGGCGTACGCGGCGCATTCGTCGCGGGGCCTCAACGGTTTGATGCAGCGCTTTCACAGCTTCGTGCGCGACGAGATCGTGCCCGATCGCGTGGCGCAGAAAGCGCGGCCGGTACACTACAACACGTGGGAAGCGGTGTATTTCGACCATGACGAGCCGACATTGCGTTCGCTGGCGGAGCGGGCGGCGGCGGTGGGGGTTGAACGCTTCGTGCTCGACGACGGGTGGTTTAAGGGGCGAAAGAACGATCGCGCGGGTTTGGGCGATTGGACGCCGGACGCGATCAAGTTTCCGCACGGGTTGATGCCGCTCATCGAACACGTGCACGGGCTTGGGCTGGAATTCGGACTTTGGGTCGAGCCGGAGATGGTCAATCCCGACAGCGACTTGGCGCGCAAGCATCCGGCGTGGTTGCGGCGTGAGGCGGACGGGCTGTTGCTGCTGCAGCGCCATCAGGCGGTGCTCGATCTCGGACGCGAAGAGGTCGTCGCGCATTTGTTCGAGGCGCTCAACGAATTGCTGTTGGCGCATCCGATCAACTATCTCAAGTGGGACATGAACCGCGATCTGACAGGGATCGCGCATGACGGCGTGGCGGGGCACGGGACCTATGTGCGGGCGCTCTATGGCTTGATCGACCGGTTGCGGGCGGCCAATCCTCGGGTCGAGATCGAAACCTGCGCCAGCGGCGGCGGGCGTTGCGATTGGGGTATGCTCACGCGCACGGAGCGGGTTTGGGTTTCGGATTCGAACGACGCGCTCGACCGGTTCGACATTCAGCGCAACGCAAGCTTGTTTCTGCCTCCGGAAGTGGCCGGCGCGCATGTGGGTCCGGCGGCGTGTCATATCACGGGGCGGCGGTTGAGTTTGGACTTGAGGGCCCATGTGGCAATGTTCGGGCATATGGGGCTTGAGCTCGATCTGAGGACGCTTTCGGAGGCCGAGGGGGTACGACTTCAGGCGCATATTGCGAACTACAAACGCTTTCGACCGTTGCTGCATTCCGGGCGTGTCTGGCGCTTTGAACTGGATGGGGACCATGGGGCGCTTGGCGTTTCGTCGCCGGACGGTGGCGAGGCGTTGGTTCTTGTGGTGCGGACGGGGTCGGCTTCTTTGGGGCGGGCGGTCAATGTTCGCTTTCCCGGCCTGATCGGCGATGTCTCCTATCGATTACACGCGGTCACGCCCGTCAGTCCGAGTGCGGAACAGGCACTTTCCGCAGCATTGCGTAGCGGCGAGCTCGTGCTCACGGGCCAAGTTTTGGCCGGGCGCGGTCTTGATCTCTATCTGCCGCGGCCGGAAAGTTCGCTTCTGATTCACGCGCAAACTTGTTAACAGTGTCGCGCGATATTCCATTCCTTCCCTCCTCGTAGCGGACTTGAGCCATGCCGAGTTACAAAGCCCCCGTCGCCGATTTCGAATTCCTGATGTTCGATGTGCTCGAGATCGAGAAACATACCGATCTCAACGGCTATGCCGACATGGACCGGGCGACCGTGCACGACGTGCTTGAAGGTGCCGGCAAGTTTATGGAGCAGGTGCTGCAGCCGCTGAACCAATCGGGCGACGAGGAAGGCTGTCATTTCGAGAACGGCGTCGTGCGCACGCCGAAGGGCTTCAAGGAAGCGTGGAACGCTTATTGCGAAGCCGGGTGGAACCGGCTTGCGGTGCCGGAGGAATTCGGCGGCGCGGGCTTGCCGATCATTTTGACGTTCGCAGTGGCAGAGATGGGATCGTCAGCGAATCAAGCGTTCGCAATGTATCCGGGGTTGACCTCGGCCGCCTATTCCGCGCTCGCCGCGACCGGTGCGCCGTGGATGCGTCAGCATGTGGTGACGAAGATGGTGGCCGGCGAATGGGCGGGCACGATGTGCCTGACCGAACCGCATTGCGGCACCGATCTGCGCTTGATGAAGACGAAGGCGGTCGAACAGCCGGACGGCACCTACAAACTCTCCGGCACGAAGATTTTCATTTCCGGCGGCGACCAGGATTTGACGAAGAATATCATTCATATGGTGATCGCGAAAATTCCCGACGAGAACGGCAAGATTCAAGACGACCTTTCGACGGTGAATTTCTTCATGGTGCCGAAGTTCTTGGTTTCTGAAGACGGAAAGATGGGGGCGCGCAACGGCGTGTCCACCGGTTCGATCGAAAAGAAGATGGGCATCAAGGCGAACGCGACCGCGGTGTTGAATTTCGACGAGGCGACGGCTTGGCGTTTGGGGCC
>JAIOQG010000261.1 GCA_021413465.1 Alphaproteobacteria bacterium
CGGTGCGCATCAAAACGCCGCCGTCCTTCGCGATCAACGGAAACACGTGCCCCGGCCGCACGAAATCTCCCGCGCCCGAATTGCCGTTCGCCAGCGCCCGCACCGTGTTCGTGCGCTCCTCCGCCGCAATGCCGGTGGTCAACCCGTGCTTCACGTCGCACGAAACGGTGAACGCGGTGCCGAGCGGCGCATCGTTGACGGCCACCATCGGATCGAGCCGCAGCCGCCGCGCCGCATCGCCCGCGATCGCCGCGCACACAATGCCCGACGTATGGCGGATGATGAACGCCATCTTCTCCGGCGTGCATTTCGAGGCCGCAATGAGAATGTCGCCCTCGTTCTCGCGGTCGTCGTCGTCGGTGACAACCACCATCTCGCCGCGCGCGAACGCCTCGATCGCCTCGGGCACGGTCGCCGCGCGCATCTCCTCGCCGTTCTTCGGCCCCACCGCCGGCATGAAATCGTTCGGCGTGACGACGCCGTTCGTCTCGCGAAAAATCACCTCCGCCGTCTCGCGCGACAACCAGGCAGTCTCGCTATTGCAGAGCTGCGTCACCGCGCTCGGCGAAAGCCCGGTGCGGCGCGCAAACTCGACGCGGGAAATACTCTGGGCGTTCAGCCAATCGGTCAGTTTCATGGCGACGATGATGGGCGGCAAAATTACCGATTACAATCCGCCAACCGAGCCATATTTGCCGCGAAATGCAACGCCATTGAACCTGCCGTAGCGGCGAACCTCACCGCCGCACCGCCCATTCACGCCCGCAAAAAAGGTGAATCACGCTAAGCCGCTAAGCCGCGAAGAAAAAGAAAGAGATTCACACGAAGCAACGAAGAAGATTCAAATTTTCTTCGGCGCATAGCGCCATTCGGGCGTTGAAATGGCGCTGCGCGCCGGAAGGAAGTCGATTCTGCTTCGTTGCTTCGTTGCTTCGTGTGAATCATTCTTTCTTCTTCGCGGCTTAGCGGCTTAGCGTGAGACCTCTTCCTGCCTCATATCCCGTCGCCGTCGCCGCCCAAAAACTCGCGCACGAACACCGAGTTCGGACGATCGAGCAGGTCGCGCGGATTGCCCAGCTGTTCGATGCGCCCCTGATTCATGATCGCAACTCTGTCGGCGAGCGCCAGCGCTTCGTCCTGATCGTGCGTCACCATCACCGTCGTCAGCTTCGTCTCGTCGTGCAGCGCCCGCAGCCACGCGCGCAGCTCCTTGCGCACCTTTGCGTCGAGCGCCCCGAACGGTTCGTCGAGCAACAAAATGCGCGGCTCGATCGCCAGCGCCCGCGCCAGCGCCACTCGCTGCCGCTGCCCGCCCGACAGCTGCGTCGGATAACGCCCGCCGAGCCCCTCAAGTTGCATGCGCGCCAGAAGGCTTTCGACCCGCTCCTCGATCGCCGCCCGCTTCGGCTTGCGCCCCCACGGCAACACGTCGAGCCCAAACGAAATATTGCGCGCCACCGTCATGTGCTTGAACAGCGCGTAGTGCTGAAACACGAAACCGATGCGCCGCTCGCGCGCCGGCACCAGCGAAAGATCGGTGTCCTCGAAGCGGATCGCGCCCGCATCCATGAACTCGAGCCCCGCGATCATCCGCAGCAGCGTCGTCTTCCCCGAGCCCGACGGCCCCAGCAACGCCAAAAACTCGCCGGTCTTCGCCTTCAGGCTTACGTCATCGACCGCCGCAACCGCGCCAAACTTCTTCGAAACGTTCCGGATTTCCAAACTCATATCGGTCTCAGTGGCGGTGGCTGGCGGCGATATCGGAGGCAAAGCGCCACTCGAGCAAGCTCTTGAAGAACAACGTCACAAGACCCAGTAACGCCAACAACGACGCCACCGCAAACGCGGCCACGAAATTATACTCGTTATAAAGAATCTCGACATGCAGCGGCATCGTATTCGTCAAGCCTCGTATATGCCCGGACACGACCGAAACCGCGCCGAACTCGCCCATCGCCCGTGCATTGCACAGCAGCACGCCGTAAAGCAAACCCCAGCGCACGTTCGGCAGCGTCACGCGCCAAAACGTCTGCCACCCCGACGCGCCGAGCGAAATCGCGGCTTCCTCCTCTTTGACGCCTTGTTCCTGCATCAAAGGGATCAACTCGCGCGCAACGAAGGGAAAAGTCACGAACACCGTCGCCAGCACCAGCCCTGTGATCGTGAAGATAACCTTGATCCCAAGCTCGCTCAAAAGCGGCCCCAAATACCCCTGCGCACCGAACAACA
>JAIOQG010000262.1 GCA_021413465.1 Alphaproteobacteria bacterium
GGCCGTCAGCGTTCGCACCGTACGTCCGTTGGAAAACGGCGCCGACGTCAACCGCTCAAGCTGCATACGCCCGCTGGGCACCAAATCGACCGCCATGGCCGGCGCCCGGCGCGCCGCATCGAACAGCAGAATGCGGCTATCCAATGTGCCGCCATAGGCGATGTACGAAAGATTTTCGCGCATCTCGCCAGCTCCCGCGTCGATCGGGCTTGAAAACACAAAGGCGCCCTGCGTGACGCTAAAATTCTCCAGCGTATCTGCACCGGCCAATGAACCGCGCGCGTCAAAGCTCTGCAATTCCCCTTTGGAACCCAGCACGATTTGCTGCTCGATATCGGTAGCAGCGCCATACTGCGTGTAAGTTTCGCGCGACCAGCGCCTGCCGTCTTTGTCGCTCCACCGCTTCGACCAACCGAGCTCGGCGCCCATCGAAATGATGACCCAAGTTTCGGCGGCTCTCGGCGGCGCCGCCAGCTTCGGCGCGGCGGTCGCCGAACCGGCGCCAGCCCAAAACATCAGCAACACAAAAAAACCGATGACTTGCCCGCGTTGCATCTCAGTCTACTTCCCCCGCTTCGGCGCGCCCGTAATCCCTACCGCCGTGCGCAAGTCCTCAGCTTTCATCAACCGCCCGTCGCGCATCACCAACTCGACCTGTCGCAAGTCGCCGATGCGCTTCGACGGATCGCCGTCGATCAGCGCCAACTCCGCCTGCTTGCCCACCGCCAACGACCCCGTCTCGCCGTCGAGCCCGAACGCTTTCGCCGGCACGATCGTGGCGCAGGCGAGTGCCTCGACCGGCTTCATCCCCGCCGCCACATAAAGCTCAAGCTCGCGCACCAACTCGAGACCCGTGCCGTCCGTACCCGCCAGCACCGGCACGCCGCGCTTGGAAAGATCGAGCACCAAGGCCTGCAGCTTCGCGAAGCTTTTCAGCAACGTCGCGCGCGCAAGATCGGCCGGCGGACTCAAACCGCCCGCCTTGAACCCGCGCTCCACCTGCGGCGGCAATGTGCCCGCGAACGGCGCATAGGCGTTGGAAAGTCTGCCGCGCTCGCCCAGCAACACCGTCTCGATCACCGGCAGCGTCGGATCGATCGCCGTGCCGCGTTTCGTCAGCTCGTCGAGATAGGCCCGCATCGCCGGCGATTTCAAATCCACCGCCGCGCCATAACGGCCCGGGCCGAACAACCGCATCTCGCCGTTCGATTGCTTGATCACATCGTCGGGCATCGCCTGCATCAGCACGAAGTTGATATGCGTAATCTCGTCATAGCCCGCGCGCACCGCCTCAAGCGGCCGCATGCCGGCGGGAATGTGCCCATGCACGCGCAGACCCAAACGATGCGCCTCGTCCGCCATCGGCTTGACGAAGGCGGGATTGAGCGACCCATAGAGCTTGATACCGAAATACCCCTCGCGCTTGGCGCGCGCGACGGCCGCGATCGCTTCCTCTTCCGTCTTCACCACGACCGCCGCTTGCGCCGTCATCTTGCCCGGCCCATCGATCATCAACGAAGGCACGATGCGCGGGCCCAGCAATTGGCCTTCTTCGATACGCTTTTTGCGCGCCATCAACTCTTCCGGCCGATTGCCCGGGTCGCGAATGCTGGTGATGCCCTGCGCCAACAACAGCGGCCCCGAACTGTCGTCGCCGAAATGTTGGTGATTGTCCCAAAGGCCCGGCACCAGCGTCTTGCCGTGACCGTCGATCACCTGCGCCCCCGTCGGCACATCGGTAGATGCGGCCGGCCCCACGGCGGCAATGCGCCCATCGACGGCAATCACCGTCATGCCTTGGCGAAACGTCTTCGCGTCGGCATCGTAAAGCCGCACATCTTTGAACGCGATCGCACCCGTCGCTTTCGGCGCAAGGCGCGCCAGCACGCCCGGCGCCCGCGCGGCCATCGCCTCGTCCTGCGCCTTGCTCAGCGCCGCAACCGCGTTCGTCCACCGCTCCGGCACATAGCTCACCACATCGACAATGCCGAAAAACTGATCGCCGTCGTACCAAATGGGTTGCGGCGAAAACCCGAACCCCGTCACCGCATAGGCCGTCAGCTTGCGCGTGACGCGCCCGTTCGAAACCTCGCTCGTCGTCAAGGTCTCAAGGCTCAACCGCCCCGACGGCAGCAAGTCCAAACTCCCATCCGGCGTGCGCCGCAGCGCATCGATCAAAGCGATCGTCGCATCGAGCGTGCCGCCGAACGGCGCATAATAAAGATTGAAGCGCGACGGACCCGCACCGCGATCGACCGGGCTTTTGAAATCGAAGCGCCCCTTCGCAACTTGAAAACTCTCCGCCGCATCGCCTTGCGGCACGCTACCGCGCACTTCAAGTGCCGCAATCGTGCCGTCCGGCGCAAACACGATGCGCTGATCGATCTCCGTCTTAAAGCCGCGCAGGTTCATGCTCTCGCGCGACCACCGCGTGCCGTCTTTCTCGACCCAACGCTTCGACTGCCCGTGCTGACCGCCCGGCGAAACGATGACCCAGGTCTCGGCGTCGAAGGCAGGCTTCGCCAGAAGTTTTTCCGGCACCGGCGCCGCCGCCGCCGATCCCACAAAAAACACCACCATCGCCGCCATCATCGCGGCACGAAAACGCAGCATCGGCACACCCTCGAAACTTGGCCCGGATTTCCAGCGCAGTTTGAGGCAGACTGAAGCCAATCGCAAACCAGACCAAACGAAGGAGCGCCGCTTTTGTCCGAAGAGCAAAAATCGTCCATGCAAACGCTCGTTGACGAGCTAAACGCATTATTGCGCCTCAAAACCACGGTCATCGGCATGAAGCTGTTCGAGCGCGTCGAGGACATGATCGCGATCCCAAAAATCCGCCGCCCCAAGGCCATCCACACCACCGATCAGATCGTCTCCATGGCCTCGCGCCTCGGCTGGACGGTCGGCATCACGGCGGAAGATCTCGCCGGCAGCCAATGCCGCGCCGTCATCGGCCTGACCGAACAGAACGACGAATGGCTTAGCGGCAAATCCTATGTCGGCGTCTGGCACGAAGACGCAGCCTCCGCCCGCGCGCGCCAAGAAGCGCTCTCCGTCGTACCCTTCGGCAAATACAACGCCATGGCCGTCTCGCCCTTGACCGCGGGCCGCCTAAACCCGCCCGACATCTGCCTCGTCTACGCGACGCCCGGTCAGATGATCATCCTCATCAACGGCCTGCAGTACAGAAACTACAAACGCTTCGACTGGAGCGTCGTCGGCGAAACCGCCTGCGCCGACAGCTGGGGCCGCGCGCTTAAGACCGGCGAACCCAGCCTCTCGCTCCCCTGCTTCGCCGAACGCCGCTACGGCGGCGTCCCCGACGAAGAAATGCTGATGGCGCTCTCGCCCGCCCACCTGCGCATAGCGGTCGAAGGCATGAAAGCCCTCGCCAAAAACGGCCTGCGCTACCCCATCGCGCCATACGGCATCCAAAACGACGTCCGCGCGGGGTTGGGTGTGAGTTACAGTGGCGGTTCGACATGACACGCCAATACGCCGCAAGTTATCCGCGCGCGCATGCGTGTTCGCCACAAGTCAAACGCATAACGCACATTGTGTAGCGCCCGCGTGTGGATTGTCCGAATTCATCAGGAATTCATTTTCCTGAAATTCGAGCGACGCGCGCTCGCGTTTATCTCCGCGCCATCTTGCTGGGCGCGCCCTGCGCCACGGCACAGACATGGAGAAACACGATGAGACTGACACTCACGCTTGCGGCATTCGCCTTTGCGGGCCTGTCCGCCGTAGCTCACGCACAGCCCGTTCAAATTTCGGGCGACGTAGCAACGCTCGACGTTCCCTACGCCGACTTGAATCTGTCGCATCCCGCCGGCGCCGAAACGATGCTGAACCGCATCAAAGCCGCGGCCGCGCGCGTCTGCGGCGGCAAGCCCGACGCCCGCGAAATGCACGCCGCAGTGCATTATCGCACATGCGTGCAGACGGCAACGCAATCCGCAGTTGCCCAACTCAACGCCACCCGCGTGACCGCGCTCTACACGGGCCGAGCGAACCTCGATCAAAGCTCGACGCAGGAGACGTCTCTCTCCCAGCGCTAAGCGAAAAGCCGAGGATCGCGGCGGCGGTGCCCCGCCGCGATCCCGCGCCCTTTCTCCGCAATACGCGCGATCTGTAACCAATGCCGCGCCCGCACGTATCATCCGCGCTGGCGATCCGAGCGCGCGTCGACTAGCTTTGGCGCCAGCCGCCACCTCAAGCCACGCTGGACCGATGCAGGAAGCCGCCCTTCCGCAGAAACGCGCAACGATCATGTCGATCGACGTCGCAGGCTATTCCGAAATGACCGAAGCCGATCAGGCCCGCACCGCCGCCGAAGTGGCGGCTCTGCACCGGAATATAGAAGCGCTCGCCACACTCAACAATGGCCGCGTTTTCAATACCGCGGGCGACGGCTTCATGCTGGAATTCGACGGCGCTCTCGATGCGCTTGCCGCCGCGAACACGCTCTGCCGGCATGAAACACTGCCGTTGCGCATCGGCATTCACGCCGACCAAGTGTTCGTGACGGCGAGCGGCGATCTCTTGGGCCACGCCGTCAATATTGCGGCACGGCTCCAGCAATTGGCCGACC
>JAIOQG010000201.1 GCA_021413465.1 Alphaproteobacteria bacterium
GCGTCAGGGGCGCTTGCGGGCGCCGACGCGCCTTCGGCGTGGGCAAAGCCGCACGCAACGCACACCGACGCAATGACCACACTGACTCGCATCGCAAAACACTACCCGATCCGCGCGTCGAGTTCACGCCGTCCGGCCGGCCGTTTGAATAACTTTCAGTAAGGCGGGGTGCAATTGGGCGTTCGAGGCCATGATGCTGCCGCCGTTCAGCATGTCTTGGCCGTTGTTAAGGTCTGTGACCAAGCCGCCGGCCTCGCGCAGGATCACAATCCCCGCCGCCACATCCCACGACGACAGGCCCCGCTCCCAGAACGCGTCGAAGCGCCCGGCTGCAACCCAGGCCAGGTCCAGCGCCGCGGCGCCGAACCGGCGCACGCCCGCAACCTCGAGCATCATGTGCGACAGCTCGTGCGAAAACGCCTCGTGCCCGGGCTTGCCGGTATAGGGAATGCCGGTCGCCACCAGCGCCACGTTCAGCTCGCGCCGCGACGACACGCGCAGCCGCTTGGTGTTCACCCACGCCCCTTGGCCCTTTTCGGCCATGAACATTTCGTCCGCGATCGGGTTGAACACGAGCCCGGCCACCAGCTGCCCTTCGCGCTCGAGCCCGATCGAAATCGCAAAATGCGGCACCCCGTGCAGAAAATTCGTCGTGCCGTCGAGCGGATCGATGATCCAGCGATGCGTCTTGTCGAGGCCTTCGATGACGCCGCTTTCTTCCATCACAAAGCCGTAATGCGGCCGCGTCTTCAACAGCTCGTCGCGCAAAATGCGTTCGGCCTTGGTGTCGGCCTGCGTCACGAAATCGGCCGGACCTTTGCGCGACACCTGCAGGTTTTCCACCTCGCCGAAATCGCGGATCAGCGAGCGCGCCGCTTTGCGCGCGGCGGCTACCATCACATTCATCAGCGGCGTATTGATGGCCATTTTTGTTTTTATTCCGCGCGTTTGACGTAGGTGACGTCTTCGGTCGACACCACGATGCGTGTGCCCGATTCGATGAAAGGCGGCACCATCACGCGCAACCCGTTTTCCAGTTTCGCGGGCTTGTACGACGACGAGGCGCTTTGCCCCTTCACCACCGCGTCGGCTTCCACGATCGTCAAGATCACGTTCTGCGGCAGCTGCACGCTGATCGGCTTGCCTTCGTAGCTTTCGACCTTCACTTCCATGCCGTCTTGCAGGAACGCCGCGCGCTCCTCGCCGATAAAGTCCTTCGCGATCTCGATCTGTTCGAACGTTTCCTTGTCCATGAAGGTCAGCATCTCGCCGGCTTCGAACAGAAACGTATAAGGCTTGAAATCGAGCTCGATCGCTTCGACCGCCTCGGCCGAACGGAACCGCTCGTTGAGCTTGCGCCCGTCGAACAGATTTTTCAGCTCGACCTGATTATAGGCGCCGCCCTTACCGGGCTTCACCGCTTGCGCCTTGACGGCGACCCACAGCGAACCGTCGTGCTCGATGACGGCGCCGGGCTTGATTTCGTTGCCAGTGATTTTCATGGGGCTTTTTGCGTTGATCGTTAGAAACGGCAAGGGGCGGTTGCCCGCCCCTGAATTCGGGCCGGAACCTAACAGGGTGCTAGACGCGCATCAATGCGCCAAACCCGCCTATTTCGCGAGGGAATCGAAGAGTTTGTTGAACAGCGTCACCGCCGCCTTGGGCCCTTGCGGATGCTCCCAAACCCCACCGGCAACGGCCAAGAAGTCGGCGCCCGCTTCGACCAGCGGCCCCCCATTTTCGACCGTAATGCCGCCAATGGCGACGCACGGGATCTGCATGATCTCCTGCCACCACGTCAGGATCTCGGGTTCGGCCTGCGCTTTCGCCTCTTTGGTCGTGGTCGGATAAAACGCGCCGAACGCCACATAATCGGCCCCGCCTTCCGCCGCATCCATCGCCAGATGCCGCGACGCGTGACACGTCACGCCGATAATCTTGTCCGCCCCGAGCAGCGCGCGCGCTTGCGCCAAGGACGCATCGTCCTGACCCACATGCACGCCGTCCGCGTCGAGCACCTTCGCCAGATCCGGCCGGTCGTTGATGATGAACGCAACCTCCGCCTGATGCGCGATGGGCATCAACTTCTCGGCGGCGCGCAAAACCTGATCCTCCGGCACGTCCTTAAGGCGCAGCTGCAACGACGCCACGTCGCCGCCCTCAAGCGCGCGCTTCAACACGTCGGCGAACGCCGCATCGATGCGCGGCGGTGTGATGAGGTAAAGACGGCAGCGGTGCGGGAGAAATGACATCAGTCGCGCGGCTCGAACAACAGCATCAGAAGGAATAGTTGGTACTCGGCTTTGTCGGCCTTGAGGAAGCCATCGATCGCGTTTCGCGCGGCGTCGATTTGGGCCTGCGCCGTCTCCAAACTTGGTTTGTAACGCGGATCGTAGTCCGCTTTATGGCGTTCTGCCTGCAAATTCACAAATATGATCGCGCTGTTCCGGATGTTAACGGAAAATGCGGCAAGCCCGAATGATGGAAGTGCCTTTGATATTTTCGACTGCGGCTTGGCAGCTTGCTCGGCGCGATTTCTCATTTTGCCATGCTCGAACGCGCGATAGACAAGGGCGTAGGCGGGCTCCGACCGTTTTGTCTTGCCGACAAGAGCATCGGCTGCATCCGCAAGCAGATGGTGGAAAATGCCGTAATAGGCGGCCGATATGGCCCGCCTTAGATTGACCTGCGACGGCAGCCCCTTGCGACCGGAATTCAGCAAGTTTTCCGCGTGCGAAAGCAGGTCCTGGGCGGAGATCATTTCGCGGTCGATACGCTCGTGACATGCGCCCGCTCCAGCGCGATGGTCGGTCTGCGGGTATCGTTCTGCTCGAACAAAAAATCGTGCGCTTTGAGTAGTATCGAACTGTACGTCTCCCCTGAAACGCGCGGCGCTTCGGGCTTCAGAACAATAGTGATCTGCAATATTTCCTTGTCGTCGAAATCGACGTCCGGCTCTACCGCTGCCGACGCGACGTTTTTCTTCCCGATCTCGGAGACGGCAATTCTGGCAAGCTCTTTGCGGATGTCTTCTTCTATCATGACCCAATAGTAGCACAGACCGGCACGCGTTGAAACTAACCGGCCTCCTTCTCAACCGCCGCCGACCACTTGCCGAGCGCCGCCAGCCCGTTCATGCGCGCGCGATGCGCAAACGCCCGCTGACCGGCCGACACGTTTTCCTTTTTGCCCGACCACGCCTTTTGCGGCGCCGCCTGCAGCGCGCGCCCGTACGAGAACGTCAGCGCCCACGGCAGGGGGCCAAGCTTGTTCATCGCGTCGAGATGCGCCGTCGCCTCTTCGTCCGATTGTCCGCCCGACAGGAACGCAATGCCCGGCACCAAAGGCGGCACGCACGCCTTAAGCATCTTCACGGTCTTCTCGGCCACCTCGGCGACGGAGGCTTTCTTCGCCGATTTCTTGCCCGCGATCGCCATGTTGGGTTTCAAGATCATGCCCTCAAGCTTCACGTCGGCCTTGTAAAGCTCGCTGAACGTCTCTTTCAGCGCCCATTCGGTGACGTCGAAACACGTGTCGATATCGTGCTCGCCGTCCATCAGCACTTCCGGTTCCACGATCGGCACGATGTTCGCTTGCTGACACAAAGCCGCATAACGCGCCAAGGCATGCGCGTTCGCATGGATGCAGTTATAGGTCGGGATGCCCGCGCCGATGTCGATCACGGCGCGCCACTTCGCGAAGCGCGCACCGCGCTCGTAATATTTCGGCAGCCGCTTCGACAACCCGTCGAGCCCCTTGGTGATCAATTCCTTCGGCGCGCCCGGCAGCATCTCGGTGCCTTCGTCGACCTTGATGCCGGGCAGGGCGCCCGCATCGGTCAGGATCTTGACCAAGGGCGTGCCGTCGGCGGCGTCCTGCCAGATCGTTTCGTCGTAGAGAATGACGCCTGAGATGAACTGCTTCATCGCCGGCGTGCGGAACATCATCTCGCGATAGTCGCGCCGCGTCGTCTCGGTCGATTCCACATTGATCGCATCGAAGCGCTTCTTGATCGTGCCCGAACTTTCGTCCGCCGCCAGAATACCTTTGCCCGGCGCCACCATCTTGCGCGCCACGTTTTCCATCTCAGCGATCGACATCGTTCTCTCCCGAATTCAAGGCTGCGCGAGGGCCTTCACGCCCGGCAGCTCGCGTCCCTCAAGCCATTCCAAAAACGCACCGCCCGCGGTCGAGCAATAGGTGAAATCGCCTTCCGCCCCGGCCGCCGCCAGCGCCGCCAACGTGTCCCCGCCGCCCGCGACCGACACCATTTGCCCGACCTTCGTCAGCATCGCAACGTGGCGCGCCACCGCATTGGTGCCCAGATCGAACGGCGGCGTTTCGAACGCGCCCAAGGGCCCGTTCCACACCACGGTCTTTGCCGTCTCAAGCCGCCCGGCGATCGCGGCCAGCGTATCCGACCCGATGTCGAGGATCATGCCGTCGTCGGGCGTTTGCGCGACGGGCAGCGTCTTCGTCGCCGCCATCGCTTTGAACTCTTTCGCGACCACCCCGTCGCTCGGCAGCACGACGACGCAATTATGCGACTTCGCCGCCTTCAAAACCTCGCGCGCTTTGTCGAGCAGCGCCGGTTCGTGCAGCGACTTGCCGATCGCAAACCCTTGCGCCTTCAAAAACGTATTCGCCATCGCGCCGCCGATCACGAGCACGTCGACCTTCTCGATCAAGTGCTCAAGCACGGCTAGCTTCGTCGAAACCTTGGCCCCGCCGATGATGGCGACAACCGGATGCTCGGGCTTTTCAAGCACGCGCCCCAACGCCTCAAGCTCGGCCTGCATGCCGCGCCCGGCATAGGCCGCCAAGCGATGCGCCAAACCCTCCGTCGTCGCATGCGCCCGGTGCGCGGCGGAAAACGCATCGTTGACGTAAGCATCGCCGAGCTTCGCCAGCGCCGCCACGAACCGCGGCTCGTTCTTTTCTTCCTCGGCATGAAAGCGCGTGTTCTCAAGCAGCAGCACGTCGCCGTTCTTCATGCTCGCGACGGCGCTTTCCGCCTCCGCCCCGATGCAATCGTTAGCGAACGCGACGCTCTTGCCCACGGCCTTCGCCAGCGCCGGCACAATGGCCTTCAGCGACAGGCTCTCCACGCGCTTGCCGTCCGGCCGCCCGAAATGCGACAGCACGATCACCTTCGCACCCTTGCCCGCAAGCTCGCGGATGGTGGTCGCCGCCTGATCGATCCGCGCCGTGTCCGTCACGGCGCCGTCCTTCATCGGCACGTTCAAATCCGCGCGCACCAGCACGCGCTTGCCCACAGCCTCAAGCGTGTCGATCGTACGAAACTGCGTCATCGTGAAAAACTCCGCAGCGAAAAGGGAAACCCACCGCCCCCACTGCGGGGCGGTCGATACGGCAAGCAAAGCGACGCCGGATCGGGTGGAGGGAATCTGAGCCGCCGGACTCCCCCCACCCGATCCTTCCGCGCGCTTCGCGCCGGAACGATCGACCGCCCCGCAGAGGGGGCGGTAGGGGTTATGAGGCGATCCAGTGCCAAGTCGCAGACCTCGTCCAAATGCAATTCTAAATCAACTTACCCATCGCCACCGCCGTGTCGCTCATGCGGTTCGCAAAGCCCCACTCGTTGTCGTACCACGCCATGACACTGACCAGCGTACCGTCCATGACCTTCGTCTGGTCGAGCGCGAACGACGACGACGCGGGATTGTGATTGAAGTCCATGGAGACGAGCGGCGCATCGACGATATCGAGCACGCCCTTCAACTCCTGCGCCGCCGCGCGCTTCATCGCTTCGTTGATTTCGCCGACCGTCGTCGCGCGCTTCGTTACGATCTTGAGGTCGATCACCGAAACGTTCGGCGTCGGCACGCGAATCGAGATGCCGTCGAGCTTGCCCTTAAGCTCCGGCAACACGAGCCCGACCGCCTTCGCCGCGCCGGTCGAGGT
>JAIOQG010000202.1 GCA_021413465.1 Alphaproteobacteria bacterium
TCGACGCTCGGGCCCGATGCGCACGATCGAGAAGTCGGATGTGCCGCCGCCGATGTCGGCGACAAGGATGAGTTCTTCGCGCGTTGCGCTTTGCTCGTACTGCGCGGCGGCGGCGACCGGTTCAAAGACGAACGAAACCTCCGAGTAGCCCGCTTGGCGTGCGAGATTTGCGAGCGTGGTTTCGGCGTGCGCGTCGGCTTTGTCGTCGCCTTCCACGAAGCGCACGGGCCGACCGTGGACGACGGCATCGATCGATGCGCCGAGATTCTCTTCGGCCTTGAGCTTTAAGTGGCGCGAGAACATTGCAATGACGTCGGTGAGCGGGATCGAGCGCTTCGAAAGCGCGGTGCGTTCGCCGATCAGCGACGTCGAGAGAATGGTCTTCAATCCGCGCATCAGGCGGCCGTCATTGCCGTTGACGTAGAAGTCGATCGCATCGCGGCCGTAATGCGGTTTGTCGCGGTCGGCGAAATCGAAGAACACGGCGGTCGGCACCATCGTGGAGGCGCCTTCGATGGGTGCGAGCGCCGCCGCGTTGCCTTTGACGATGCCGATCGCCGAATTTGATGTTCCGAAGTCGAAGCCTGCTGCGCGCATTGGACGGCCCTATTTACGTTGGAGGGCCGATCACTTAGTACGCGGCTTGCCCACTTGCCAGACTGTTTCTTTTTGATAAATTGGAGGAGCCGATACGGATGAAGCGGGTTAGTTCATAACCAGATCGGTTTCCCTAAACCCTTGCAGATACAGCACGGCGCTGAGATCGCTGTGGTCGAGCCGCGCGCGCGCTGCCGCCGCGACGATGGGCTTGGCACGATAGGCAATGCCAAGTCCCGCCGCGCCGATCATCGCAAGATCGTTGGCACCGTCACCGATGGCGAGCGTGTCTTGAAGATCGATTGTGTGTTCGCGCGCCAGGCGCAGGAGCGCTTCACGCTTGGCTTCGCGGCCTAGAATCGGTTCGGCGACCATGCCCGAGAGCTTGCCGTTTTCGACGCGTAGTTCGTTGGCTTGATGCGTCGAGAACCCCGCAGCTTTGGCGACGCGGGCAGTGAAGAACGTGAAGCCACCGGAAATGAGTGCCGCAACGGCGCCGTTCTCGACCATGGTTCGAACCAGGATGCGTGCGCCGATATTGAGCATGACGCGCTCGGCGAAGACGCGATCGAGCGTGCTTTCAGGCAGGCCTTTTAGAAGGGCGACGCGCTCGCGCAACGCCGCTTCGAAGGGGATCTCGCCGCGCATGGAGCGTTCCGTGATTGCGGCGATCTGAGGTTTGATGCCGGCAAAGTCGGCAATCTCGTCGATGCATTCGCAACCGATGATCGTCGAGTCCATGTCGGCGATGAGAAGGCGCTTGCGGCGGCGATCGTGCGGAACGATGTTGACATCGATCGGTGCGCCGGCGAGGGCTGCGCGCGCCGTTTCAACGATCGCCGGGTCACCGATACGGAATTCGCATGCCGTGCCCGGTGCAAGCCAATGCGGCGATACGTCCGTGATTGTACTGACGCTTTTCACGGACTTGTCGTCGAGGGCGCCGAGCGCCGCAGTAAGAACCAGGTTATAGTTCATGACAGTGATTGGCGTGGAGCCCGGATTGCGCAGCGTTGATGCCGTTCTTATTGCAGGGCCTACCGCAAGCGGCAAGTCGGCGCTGGCACTTAAGCTTGCGCGCGATTACGGCGGTGCCGTCATCAACGCCGACTCGATGCAGGTCTATCGGGAGCTGCGGATATTGTCGGCGCGACCGGGAGCGAGCGAGGAGGCGCAAGCCCCGCACTATCTTTATGGCTTCGTGAGCGCGTTCGAACCGTTTTCCGTGGGTCATTGGCTAGAAGCAGCGCAAAGCGCGCTTACGGAAGTGCGCGCCAAAGGGTTGCTGCCGATAATCACCGGCGGCACGGGGCTCTATTTTGCCGCGCTCCTCAACGGGCTTTCGCCGATCCCCGATATTCACGCCTCGATTCGCGTCGAGGCGCGCCAGAGGCTGGCCGAGGTCGGCAATGAGCGCTTTCACGCCGAACTCGCAGCGCGCGATCCGGTTATGGGCGCACGGCTCAATGCCGGCGACAGTCAGAGGCTGCTGCGGGCTTGGGAGGTGATCGAGGCGACGGGGCAATCCCTGTCGGAATGGCAGATGCTCAAGGGCACGCCGGTTCTTGACGGCGATCTGGCGCGCTATGTGTTGAAGCCAAACCGGGATTGGCTGGTGGCGCGGATCGCGCGCCGCTTTGCCGGCATGATCGAGGGTGGCGCGCTAGAGGAAGTGCAGGCGGTAAAAACATTGAATCCGGACTTGCCTGCTGCGCGTGCGTTGGGTGTGCCACAGTTGATCGCTCATCTGGACGGTCGCTTGTCGCTCGAGCAAGCGATCGAACAGGCGACGGCGCAGACACGCCAATACGCCAAGCGGCAAATGACATGGTTTCGCCATCAGATGCCCGATTGGACGGTCATCGAACGTAGCGACGTTGGCGAGATGGCCGAGATTATTTCTCAGGGACTTGAGTAATCGGTCTAGCTGCGCGGGTGAAGGATCATCTGGGTGCAGCGGAACAGGGCGATCGTCGTGTCCTTGGTTTCGTTGCGAATGACTGCGTCCCAGACGTGGGTCGTTTTCCCTTTGTGCACCGGCGTGGCGCGGCCGGTCACCGTTTCGCCGACGGCGGCAGAGCCGAGGAAATTCGTTTTGAGCTCGATGGTGGTGAAGCCCGTGCCCTTGGGCAGGTTCGGCGACATGCCTGCGGCGCAGAGCCAATCGGCGAGCGTGATGATGACCGGCGCCCACACCATGCTGTTGCCGGCGACGACCTCTTTACCGATGATCATGCGGCCGGTGACGAGGTCGGGCTCGCAGGTCAAAAGCTCGACACCGACGAGGCCGGGGTGTTTGTCGCGGGTGAAATCGTTGAGCGAAGATACCAATTCGGACGGCATGGCGGTTCCTTAAAGCTCGGCGCAGAGATTTTGTACGGGCGCACTTGACGCAGTGCAGCATGGCGGTTAGTGTTTTCGTAACATTCTTGCTGGAAACTGCCTATATGTGGAATTTTGTGCTTGTAATTCGCGGCGCCGCTGGACCCGTGACCTGATTTCAGGTCGTGGAAAAGCGGCTTTTCCGAGGGCCCCGACGGGGCCTTTTCTTTTGTCTGCAACGCCCAAACAAAGAACCGAACGATGACGAAGGCCGATACAACACCGCAGGACCCAACGGGCGCCGAGATCGTGATCCGCGCGCTGAAGGATCAGGGCGTGAAGCATATCTTCGGGTATCCCGGCGGCGCGGTATTGCCGATCTACGACGCGCTGTTTCAAGACAACGGTCTCGAACACATTCTCGTGCGCCACGAACAAGGCGCAACGCATGCGGCGGAAGGCTATGCGCGCTCGACCGGCAAGCCCGGCGTCGTGCTGGTGACGTCGGGGCCGGGCGCGACGAACGCCGTGACGGGCTTAACCGATGCGTTGATGGACTCGATTCCGCTTGTTTGCATCACGGGACAAGTGCCGACGCATTTGATCGGCATGGACGCGTTCCAAGAGGCCGATACGGTGGGCATTACGCGGGCATGCACGAAGCACAATTGGCTGGTGAAAGACGTGCGCGATCTGCCGCGCATCATGCATGAGGCGTTCTATATCGCAACGAGCGGCCGTCCTGGACCCGTCGTCATCGACATTCCGAAGGACGTGCAATTCAAGCGCGCGCCGTATGTCGGGCCGTCGAACATCAAGCACAAGACGTATCGTCCGCGCGTCAAAGGCGATTTGAAGAAGATCGAGCAGGCGGTCGAGATGATCGCGGCTGCGAAGCGGCCGGTGTTTTATACCGGCGGCGGCATAATCAATTCGGGTCCGCTGGCGTCACAGTTGCTTCGCGAGTTCGTGCGCATGACGGGCTATCCGATCACGTCGACGTTGATGGGGTTGGGGGCGTATCCGGCTTCGGACAAGCAGTGGCTCGGCATGTTGGGCATGCACGGCACCTATGAAGCGAATTTGGCGATGCACGGTTGCGATTTGATGATCGCGCTGGGTTCGCGCTTCGACGACCGGGTGACCGGGCGGATCGATCAGTTTTCGCCGAACTCCAAAAAAATCCACGTCGATGTCGATGCGTCCTCGATCAACAAGACCGTGCGCGTCGATGTCGGGATTGTGGGCGACGCGGCCCATGTTTTGGAAGACATGATCCGGTTGTGGAAGTCGAAGCAGCTCAAGCCGGACCGTGCGGCGCTGAGTGCGTGGAATATGCAAATCGACGGTTGGCGCGCGCGCAAGTGTTTGGCCTACAAGCAGTCGAAAGACGTGATCAAGCCGCAATACGCGATCGAGCGCCTGTTCGACCTGACGAAGGGGCACAACACGTATATCTCGACGGAAGTCGGTCAGCACCAGATGTGGGCGGCGCAGTTCTATCGTTTCGAAGAACCGAACCGGTGGATGACGTCGGGCGGACTTGGCACGATGGGTTATGGTCTGCCGGCGGCGGTGGGCATTCAGGTCGCGCACCCCAAAGCGCTCGTCGTCGATATTGCCGGCGAGGCCTCGGTGCAGATGACGATGCAGGAAATTTCGACGGCGGTGCAGTTCGATCTGCCGATCAAGATCTTCATCTTGAACAACCGGTATATGGGGATGGTGCGTCAGTGGCAGCAATTGCTGCATGGCGGGCGCTATTCGCATTCCTATTCGGAAGCTTTGCCGGATTTCGTGAAACTTGCCGAGGCTTACGGCGCCGTCGGCATTCGCGCGACGAGGCCGGACGAACTCGATGCGAAGATCAAGGAGATGATCGACGTGAAGCGGCCGGTGCTGTTCGACTGCGTCGTCGATCAGGAAGAGAATTGTTTCCCGATGATTCCTTCCGGTGCCGCACACAATGAAATGATCTTGGGCGACAGTGCGACCGATCCGAAGGTTACCGAAGCGGGAAAGGTGATGGTCTGATGAGCAAGCAACCGGGTTCCGCTTATTTTCTCGTCGACGCCAAGGGCAAGGAAATTCGCACGACGCT
>JAIOQG010000203.1 GCA_021413465.1 Alphaproteobacteria bacterium
AGTCGAAGTGATGGTGCTCGAAGTCGACAGCGTGAAGCGCCGCATCAGCCTCGGCCTGAAGCAGACCATGGACAACCCGTGGCATGCCTTCTCCGACAAGCATCCGGTCGGTTCGCAAATCGAAGGCGAGATCAAGAACATAACCGAGTTCGGTCTGTTCATCGGTCTCGACAGCGACATCGACGGCATGGCGCATCTTTCCGATCTCGATTGGAACGAGCCCGGCGAAGAAGCGATCAAGAAGTACAAAAAGGGCGAGATGGTCAAAGCCGTCGTGCTCGACATCGACGTCGACAAGGAACGCATCGCCCTCGGCATCAAGCAGGTGTCCGGCGATCCGATGGAAAGCCTCGGGCCGGTGAAGAAGGGCGACATCGTCACCTGCACCGTAACCGAGGTGACCGAAGGCGGTCTCGAAGTCACCGTGGGCGATCTCAAATCGTTCATTCGCAAGAACGAGATCTCCCGCGATCGCGCCGAACAACGTCCCGACCGTTTCTCGGTCGGCGACAAGATCGACGCCCGTGTCACAAACGTCGACAAAGCCGCCCGCAAAATCACGCTCTCGATCAAGGCGCGCGAAATCGCCGAAGAGAAAGATGCCGTGGCTCAGTTCGGCTCGTCGGATTCGGGCGCGTCGCTCGGTGACATTCTGGGCGCAGCTTTGCGCAAGAAATCGGAAAAGCCCGACGACAAGTAACCAAGAACAAGCGTTTGAATGCACCAAGGGGCGGCCGAAAGACCGCCCCTTTTGCTTTTCTGACCCGAATATCCCTTATTTTAGAACGACTTGGCCCCTTGCGTGCCTTGACGTGGCGACACACCCTTGGCAGCCTGCCCATCGAGAAGAGTCGACGGGCCGCGTGTGAAGAGTCCGCGAACCGACGCTAAGGGACGGCCATCGATGATCAAATCGGAATTGGTCCAAAAACTGGCCGAACAGAATCCGCATCTCTACCAGCGCGACATCGAAAAAATCGTCGCCACGATCTTCGGCGAAATCGCCAAGGCCTTGGCCAAGGGCGATCGCGTCGAACTGCGCGGCTTCGGCGCCTTCTCGGTCAAATCGCGCCCGGCGCGCACCGGCCGCAACCCGCGCACAGGCGAAAGCGTCCACGTCGCCCCCAAGCACGTGCCGTTCTTCAAGACCGGCAAGGAACTGCGCGATCGTTTGAACACCTCTGAGAAATAGCGCTTCCGCCCGCAGCCCCCTATAAGCTGACCTCGAACGCAGCCGTGGATCGAGACATGACAAGCCTTTTCCGCACCCTTTTCTTTTGGTCGCTCGCCATCGCAACCGCCATCGTCGCGGTCGCCAATCGCGCCACGGTCCAGCTCAGCTTCGATCCCTTCAACTCGATCTCGCCCGCCATCGCCTTCGACGTGCGCCTGTTCTGGATCATCCTCGCCTCGGCCTTCATCGGCCTCGTCCTCGGCAGCTGGTCGAGCTGGCTGGCCCAAGCCCCGCTGCGCCTCGCCATGCGCGAAAACGAAGAAAAAATCCGCCGCCTCGAGCGCGAGATCGAAGTGCAGCAAGCGATCATCGTAAAACCGAGCAACAGCCGCGCGATGGACTTGCGGCGGGCTTAACCGTAACGCCGCATTTCACCACGGCAATTGCCACCGGCCCCGGCCCTCCCTATAAGCGCCGCAAATGACCCTTGGCTCGCAAAACCCTGTCTATTGCGCCCTCGACACGACGGCGTTGCCCGAGGCTCTCGCGTGGGCCCGCGCCATCAAACCCTATGTCGGCGGCCTCAAACTCGGTCTTGAATTCTTCAACGCCAACGGCCCGCAAGGCGTGCGCGCAGTCGCCGAAATCGGCCTGCCCGTCTTCGCCGACCTCAAGCTGCACGACATCCCAAACACGGTTGCCGGCGGCATTCGCGCCGTGCTGCCGCTCGGCGTCTCCATCGTCAACGTCCACGCCTCGGGCGGCGGCGCAATGATGCGCGCAGCCGCAGACGCAGCAGCAACCGCGGGCGCGAACAGACCCAAGGTCATCGGCGTCACGGTTCTGACCAGCCTCGACGCCGCCGACCTTTACGCCATCGGCATTTCGGGCGCCGCATCCGATCAAGTGCTGCGGCTTGCCAAACTCGCGCACGCGTCCGGACTCGACGGCGTTGTCTGCGCTGCGCACGAAATCCAGATGCTGCGCAAAGAGTTCGGTCCGGGCTTCATGCTTGTCGTCCCGGGCATCCGCCCTGCCGGTGCCGCCGTCGGCGATCAGAAACGCGTCACCACGCCGAAAGAAGGTCACGCCCTCGGCGCCGACATTCTCGTCATCGGCCGCCCCATCACCGAAAGCCCCGACCCCGCCGCCGCCGCCCGCGCCATCCGCAACGAGCTGTTCCCGCAAGCGTCATGAGCAACGCCGTCAAAATCTGCGGCGTCAAAACGGCTGAAGCAGTAGATGCCGCGAAGCGCGCGGGTGCAACCCACCTCGGCTTCAACTTCTTCAAAGACAGCCCGCGCTTTGTTGCGATGGAGCTTGCCTACGAACTGGCACTGCGGGCGCCGGGACTGAAAGCCGTCGCTCTCACCGTCGACGCCGACGACGACGCACTTGATGCCATCGTGGCTAAAGCCCATCCCAGAACCCTGCAGCTTCACGGCAGCGAAACCCCGGCGCGCGTGCGCGAGGTCAAAGCCCGCTATCGCTTGCCGGTCATGAAAGCGATCGCGATCGCAACGGCAACCGACGTGAAGCGCGCCCACGACTACGAGACCGACGCCGATATCCTATTGTTCGACGCCAAACCGGGCCAATTGCCGGGCGGCAACGGCCTAACCTTCGATTGGCAGCTGATTGCCGGCGAACCCTGGTCAAAGCCCTGGCTGCTGTCCGGCGGTTTGACGCCCGACAATGTCGCAGGCGCAATCCGCGCCACCCACGCGCGCGGCGTTGATGTATCGTCGGGCGTCGAAAGCGAACGCGGCGTGAAAGACACCAAACTGATCGAACGCTTCGTCGCGGCCGCGCACGCGGGCTTCGCCGAAAGCCACAGAAAATGAGTCAAATGAAACAGAATTCCTTCCGCACCGGCCCTGACGCCAACGGCCATTTCGGCCTCTTCGGCGGCCGCTATGTCGCCGAGACCTTGATGCCGTTGATCCTAAGCCTGGAAAAGGCTTACGACGCCGCAAAGAAAGACCCGAGCTTTCAAGCCGAACTCGACGACTTCCTCGAACACTATGTCGGCCGCCCCTCACCGCTCTATTTCGCCGAACGCCTGACGAAATTTTTCGGCGGCCCGAAAATCTATTTCAAGCGCGACGAGCTCAATCATACGGGCGCGCACAAGATCAACAACTGCATGGGCCAAATCCTGCTCGCTCGCCGCATGGGCAAGACGCGCATCATCGCCGAAACGGGTGCGGGCCAACACGGCGTTGCGACCGCAACCGTCGCCGCGCGCTTCGGCCTGCCTTGCGTCGTCTACATGGGCGAGGAAGACATCAAGCGCCAATCGCCGAACGTCTTCCGCATGAAGTTGCTCGGCGCCGAGGTCGTTCCCGTGACGTCGGGCTCGCGCACGCTGAAAGACGCGATGAACGAAGCGATGCGTGATTGGGTCGCGAACGTCGAAACGACATTCTACATCATCGGTACCGTGGCAGGCCCGCACCCGTATCCAGCGATGGTGCCCTTCCTCGACGATCCCGAGGTCGCGCTCTACGGCGTCGAAGCCGCAGGCCACGGCATCTCGACCGGCCAACACGCGGCCTCCCTCGCGGGCGGCCGTCCCGGCGTGCTCCACGGCAACCGCACCTATTTGCTGCAAGACCGGGACGGCCAAATCCTCGAAGCGCACTCGATCTCCGCGGGCCTCGACTATCCCGGCATCGGCCCCGAGCACGCCTGGCTCCACGACATGAAACGCGTGAACTACGTCTCGGCGACCGACAAAGAGGCGCTCGACGCCTTCCAACTTTGCGCCAAGCAAGAAGGCATCATCCCCGCCCTCGAACCGGCGCACGCCTTGGCCTACACGCAAAAGCTCGCAAAGACGCTGACACCGGACAAGATCGTTCTCATGAACATGTGCGGCCGCGGCGACAAAGATATTTTCGCCGTCGCCGAACATTTGGGAACAAAACTATGAGCCGCATCTCGGCCCGCTTTGCTGAGTTGAAAGCGCAAAACCGCGCCGGCTTCGTCGCCTTCATCACCGCCGGCGACCCGGACTACGACACTTCGCTCGAGATCTTAGCGGGCCTGCCCAAAGCAGGCGCCGACATCATAGAGCTCGGCATGCCCTTCACCGACCCGATGGCCGAAGGCCCCGCGATCCAAGCCTCGTCCCTGCGCGCCCTCAAGGCCGGACAAACGATGGCAAAGACGCTCGCCATGGTCCGCGCCTTCCGCCAAACGGATGCCGCCACCCCGATCGTTTTGATGGGCTACTACAATCCGATCTACTCCTATGGGGTCGAAAAATTCAGCCGCGACTCGCACGCCGCAGGGGTGGACGGCCTGATCATCGTCGACCTACCGCCCGAGGAAGACCACGAACTGCGCAAGCCCGCGAAGGCCGCGGGCCTCGATCTCATTCGTTTGGCCACGCCAACGACGGACGCCGCCAGGCTGCCGGCGGTCCTCGAGGACGCCACGGGCTTCCTTTACTATGTCTCGATCATGGGCGTGACCGGAACGAAAAGCATTAACCCGGCGGATATGACAGCCGCCTTGAAACGCATCAGGGCTGCCACATCTTTGCCCATAGCGGTCGGGTTCGGCATCAAAACGGAGGAGGACGCTGTGGCAGTTGCAAAATCGGCCGCCGCCGCCGTTGTCGGCTCGGCACTGGTCTCGGAAATATCCCGATTTACCGGCCCAG
The DNA here is from genome assembly GCA_021413465.1 of Alphaproteobacteria bacterium. Taxonomy (GTDB): domain Bacteria; phylum Pseudomonadota; class Alphaproteobacteria; order Micropepsales; family Micropepsaceae; genus SZUA-430. The sequence continues at coordinate 4,845 of JAIOQG010000203.1, forward strand.
ACAGCAAAGTCTCGCCAGGAGCCGCCCAAGCTGTGCTAAGCTTGGTCCGTCGACTCGCAGGCGCCGCCCATCGCGCCCGCAACTAGAAATGCTATCTTCGTTGTGTATGGTTAACAGTTGGTAAGCGGTCACGGTATGAACTGGATCACCAACTTCGTCCGCCCCAAAGTGAAGTCGCTCTGGAGCGCGAAGCCCGATACGCCCGACAATCTCTGGCGCAAATGCCCCTCCTGCGGCGGCATGATATTTCACCGCGACCTCGAAGCGGCGCAGTTCGTCTGCATGCACTGCGATCATCATTTGAAGATCAGCGCCAGCGCGCGTCTCAAGCACCTATTCGACGAAGCCGTCTGGGACGACATCGCCCTCCCCGAGGTGCCGATCGATCCTTTGAAGTTCAGAGACGAAAAACGCTACGCCGACCGTCTGCGCGAAGCGCGCGCGAAAACCGGTGAGCTGGACGCCCTCAAAGCCGTTCGCGGCACCATCGGCGGCGTGCGCACCACGGTCGCCATCCAATCCTTCGACTTCATGGGCGGCTCGCTCGGCATGGCGGTCGGCGAAGGTCTCGTCGCCGCGATGCGCGCGGCGGTCGATCATCGCACGCCCTTCGTCGCCTTCACCGCCTCGGGCGGCGCCCGCATGCAGGAAGGCATCCTATCGCTGATGCAGATGCCGCGCGTGACGATTGCGGTCCAAATGCTGCGCGAGGCCGGTCTACCCTATGTCGTTTGCCACACCGACCCGACCACGGGCGGCGTCACCGCGTCCTACGCCATGCTCGGCGACATCCACATGGCTGAGCCCGGCGCCCTTATCGGCTTTGCGGGTCCCCGCGTGATCGAAAACACGATCCGCGAAAAACTGCCCGAAGGCTTTCAGCGCGCCGAATATCTACTCGACCACGGCATGATCGACATGGTCGTTCATCGCCACGAGATGCGTGAAACGATCGGCCGCGTGTTGAAGCTGCTGACGCGCAAGTCTTCGCGCGCCGCTTCGCTTCGCCCCGCGCACGAAATCGGACCCTACGCCCTGCCCATGCATCAATCCGGGCAATCCACACCGAGTCCCACCCAAACCCTGGCATGAGCGACCAGTCGCGAGACGCGTTGGCGAGCGACGAGATTCTCGCGCGCTTGATGGCGCTCCACCCCAAAGTCATAGACCTGTCTTTGGGCCGCATCGAACGCCTCTTGGCAAAACTCGGCCACCCTGAGAAGCGCCTGCCGCCCGTCATTCACGTCGCCGGCACGAACGGCAAGGGGTCGACCTGCGCCTTCGTTCGGGCCGCCCTCGAGGCGGCGGGTTTGCGCGTTCACGCCTACACCTCGCCCCACCTTGTTCGCTTTCACGAACGCATCCGCCTCAGCGGCAAGCTCATCGACGAAGACGAACTCGCGGCCTTACTTGAAGAGTGCGAGAGCGCGAACGCCGGCGACCCGATGACGTTCTTCGAAATCACCACGGCCGCGGCATTCCTCGCCTTCACGCGCCACAAAGCCGATGCCGTGGTTTTGGAAGTGGGCTTGGGCGGCCGTTTGGACGCCACGAACCTGATCGAGCGCCCCGCCGTTACGATCATCACGCCGGTCGATCTCGACCATCAGCATTACTTGGGCGAAACGATCAAGGAAATCGCCGGCGAAAAAGCAGGCATCATCAAGCGCGGCGTACCGTGCATCGTCGGCCCGCAACTTGACGAGGCGCGCGACGTGATCGAAGCGCGCGCCGGCGCACTCGACGCGCCGCTGTCGTTCTGGGGTCAAGAATTCATGGCGCACGAGGAACACCGGCGCATGGTGTTCCAAGACGACGACGGCCTCCTCGATCTGCCGCTGCCACGCCTGCCCGGCGCCCATCAGATTGCGAACGCCGCCATGGCGATTGCCGCCCTTCGCAAAGTGACGAACTTCACGATCCCCGATCGCGCCTTCGAGGACGCGATGATGGCGGTCGAATGGCCGGCGCGCATGCAGAAACTAACGCGCGGGCCCCTTGTCACCTCGGCACCCAAAGGCGCCGAAGTCTGGCTCGATGGTGCCCACAACCCCCACGCCAGCCGCGCGCTGGCACTGGCAATCGCCGATTTGGAAGATGCCAACCCGCGCCCGCTTTATCTGATCTGCGGCATGCTGCAAACGAAAGACGCGCGCGGCTTCTTCGCGGCTTTCCGCGGCCTCGCCAAACACGTGACGACGGTCGCGATCCCCGGCGATGCGGCAAGCGTGGGCGCCGGTCAACTTTACGATGCCGCCCGCGCCGCCGACCTCGACGCCGATCCGGCACCGTCGATCGAAGACGCCATGCTGCAAATCGCCGCCCGCGCCGCCCTCACCAAGTCGAAAACGGCGCCGCGCATTCTCATCTGCGGCTCCCTCCACCTCGCCGGCGCCGTGCTGCGCGAGAACGGTTGAAGCGCCGCCTCAAACCCATCCGCGAGAGAACACCATGCTGAAGACGATCTTTGCCGCGACGATTGCCATGCTTTTGCTCGCAGCCCTACCCGCCCGCGCCGACAACGCGCTTGCCGGAATTTGGAAGATCGAGCGCGCCGAACCCGCGCCGTGGGTCGACGCAACGTTCAAACCCGACCAAAAGGAAGTCGCGACCTATGTCGGCAAGACGGTGAAGTTCTTGGCGCGCAGCATCAAAGGACCGGCCCTGCTCGCCTGCCCCGACCCGAACTTCGAAATGAAAGACTATTCGGGCGACATGATTTGTCAGGGCGGCCTGGGCGAATTTTTCAAGGACGCCGCCAAAGCGGAAGAGGCGGCCACGAAACTCGGCTTCAAAACGCGCCCCATCAAGACGCTCGAAACCGGTTGCGAGCACGAATTCGACTTCCACATGACCGACACCGACCACGCAGCCTTCGCGCTCGACAACATGATCTACTGGCTGAAGCGGACGCAGAAATAGCGCCCGCGCAAATCAGATCGACTGAGCGATCCACTCCTTGATCTTCTGCTTGGGCATCGCGCCGCTGCGCGAGGCCGCGACTTCGCCGTCCTTGAAGATCAGCATCGTCGGAAAGCCGCGCACACCATACTTGTTCGCGACATTCGGGCTTGTTTCCGCGTTCACCTTGGCGATGACGATCGTGTCGCCGAGCTCCACCGACAACTCGTCGAGCGACACGGCGAGCGGTTTGCACGGCGCGCACCACTCGGTCCAGAAATCGACAAGAACGGGTTTGGACGACGCCAGCACGTCACGCTGAAACGTCGCGTCGCTTACGTTGACGCTCATGAGAACCCTCGAATCGGTAAGGTGGACGAACGTCCAGCGATGTCAGAAGAAACTCAGATCGTCGAGTCGATCCATTCTTTGATTTTTTGCTTCGGCATAGCGCCGATTTTCGTCGCGGCGACCTGGCCGTCTTTGAAAATCATCAGCGTCGGAATACCCTTTACGCCGTACTTTACGGGCACGGTCGGATTTTCATCCACGTTCAATTTCGCAACCGTGATCTTGGCGCCCATTTCGGCCGAAAGCTCTTCCAAGGCCGGGCCGATCTGCCGGCAAGGACCGCACCATTCGGCCCAGAAATCGACGAGAACGGGCTTCGAGGAACCCAAAACGTCTTTGTCGAAGCTTGCATCCGTTACTTTCGCGGCCATCGTTTTTGTCCTTGTTTTACGTGCCGCCGCGGAAAATCGCCGCTCGGACGTCCAATGTCTGTAGGTTGGAAATCTAGGAACCCTGCCCTAAGGGGTCAAGCACACGCGCCGCTTCATCAAGAAGCTTTGAAGGCACCACGGTCAACAGGGGCGCCGCCGTCCAGAGAATTCCGCAGTTAACGGTCCGTCCCTCGAACATGCGCGCCACGGCAGCACGATAAAGTGCGAGCTGCGTCACATAGGAGGGAGGAATCGCCGAATCGCGCTGCGGCACCACTCGGTCGGTCTTGAACTCGACGATCATGACCTCGCGCGCGCCGATCACGATGCGGTCGAGCCGCCCTTCGAGATTGACGGTCTCTCCGTTCCACTCGATCAGCCCACGCAACGCAACCTCGCCGTATGAACCCGTCCCGAACACATCGGCCAGTGCTGGATCCCGCCGCACACGCAGCGCCTCCGACGCCGCCGATTGAGCCATCGCCACATCCGGCAACGCCGCTGAGGCAAGCTGAAACGCCATCGTGCTCCAACTTTCTGCCGGCGCAGCCGCAAGCTGATCAAGCAAACGGTGAATAACGCGGCCTCGCTCCAGCGCATGCGACGCGACCGCAGCGTCGGACGGCGTCGCGCGCGCACGCGACCGGCCCATGGCAAGCGACGGCGTCATATGGCGCAGCAAGGGCTCCGCAATGGCAGCACGCGTCACCCAAGCAGGGCACTCATCCGGTGTCGCCGCAGGCCTCGCATCACTTTGTTGGGCAGTGCTCGCGGACACCTCGCCAAAACGCTTGATCGACACGCCTTCCGCAGCCGCGCCCTCGTGCGCATCGAGCCGCGACATCGCCCGCGACACCAGCTCGTACCAGCATCCCTCGTCTGGCCCGTCCTTGCCCTCATAGCCGCAAATGTACAATCGATCGCGCGCCCGCGTTAGCGCGACATACAGCAAACGGCGATACTCCCGCAGCCGATCCTCGCGCCCGGCTTCGCGCGCAGCTCTACGCACGGGGTCGTCGCGCTTGCTCTCGACCTTCCACAGCGGCGCGTCGCCCGCCTGCAGTAGATCCTTGTCATGCCGCCCGTGCTTCGGCGTCGTGCACGTGTCCGGCAAAATCACGACCGGCGCCTCAAGCCCCTTCGCGGCGTGGACGGTCATCACGCGCACGGCCCCCTCGCCGCGATCTTGGTCGCGCTTGATCTCGGTCTGCGAATTCTCGATCGCGTGCAAAAATCCTTCGAGCGACGGCGTGTGCGCGCGGCCATAGTCGAGCGCCGCATTCATGAACTCTTCGATCGGATCGGCGGCATCGAGGCCGAGCCGCCCCAACATCTTCCGCCACCCGCCAAGTTCGCACAGCACGGTGGAATAGAACTCATAAGGCTGCAACACGTCCGCCTGATCCCAAACACGATCGAGGAACGCGGCACACGAAGCATACCGCGCCTCGCCCGCCCGCGCCCGCAAGGCGGACCACAATGATTGCGTGCGCCCGTGGGCGAGATCGAACAGCGCCTCTTCATCAAGACCGCACAGCGGTCCCTTCAGAACCGTGGCAAGCGTCAGATCATCACGCGGCATCAACACGAATCGGCCCAAAGCGATCAAGTCCATGACCGCGATATGTTCCGCAAGTTTCAGCCTGTCGGCGCCCGCAACCAACACGCCACGCCGCTTCAACTGCCGGATGATCTCCTCCGCCAGCAAATTGCGCCGCCGCACCAGAACCAACACATCGCCCGCTCCCATAGGGCGAAGCATTTTTTGCTCTTTGTCGAACACCGTCTCGCCGTCACGAATCCAACCGTCGATACGCTCGGCGATGGTCTGCGCCAACGTCACCGCGGGATGTTCGGCCCCCGCACGATCGCGCGGCGCGTCCCACGCCTCGCTTTCCGTGATCACCGGCGGCTGCAACGCCGGCCACAGCTCGACCAAGCCTGCGATATCGGCGCGCACCGCTTCGTGGCGCGTCGCCACTTCGTCGACCACCACGCCGTCGTTTGCGGCGGGATCGGCGAACACTTCGTCCACCAGTTCGAGAATACGCGGCGCCGAGCGGAACGAGCGCGTCAATCCAACCAGCTCGAACTCGGCACGCGCGCCCAGCGCCTGCGCCTCGATGACGCTGCGCGTATCGATGAAAGACGCGGGACGCGCGCCCTGGAACGACATGATCGATTGCTTCACGTCGCCGACGGCAAAAACCGTCCGCTGCACCGCCGCCCCTTTGCGCTCTGCACCAAGCCCCGAAAAAAACTCCGATGCGATCGAGGTGATGATCTTCCATTGCGCCGGACTCGTATCCTGCGCTTCGTCGACAAGGATGTGGTCGATGCCGCCGTCGAGCTTATAGAGAATCCAACTTGCCCCCGGATGTGTGAACAAAGCGACGGCCCGGCCGATCAGATCGTCGTAGTCGAGCATCGCCCGCCGGCTTTTCACCTCGCGATAGGCTTCAAGCATCGCCGTCGCGACGCGCAGCAGATTCGCCGAACTCTTCGCCACAAAAAGTGCGTTGAGTTTTCCCCGCACCGCCATCGCCGCATTTGCCAACCGGTCGAGAACATCGCCCACACTCGGATCGAAATCCAACGCACCCTTGGTGGCCAAGCGCAACTTCTTCGCGCCGTCCTTCGTCAACAGCGCCTCCGACATCGCATCGAAACCGCCGCGATCGGGCACGGCGGCAAAGCCTGCGAACGCGGCAACCCGCGCCTTGTCCGAGGCCGCTCCCTTGCTTAACGCCGCAACCACGCGCCGCACCTCGGCAAGATCGATCGTCGCGATGGCGCCTTCGAAAATCGAGTGTTCGCTGGCGCCGGCCTCAAGCCGCACCGCGCGCCACAGCTTGCGCTCAAGCGGCGCCCCCTGCGGCAACAAGAACGGCAGCACCCACCCGCGCTCACCCGCAATGCCGCGCATCAAAGTGTCGAAGCGCTCTTCGCCCGCATACTCCGTGATCGCCGCGAGCGCATCGGCAAGTCCCGCATCGTGGCTCGCCGCATCGCGCAGAACCTTTTCTTTGGCCGCCTCCAGCAGCTCCTCCGTCGCCCGGTCGTCGAGCACCGAAAACTGCGGCACGACCCCCGCCTCAAGCGGAAAGCGCTTCAACAAACGCTCGCAAAAGGCGTGAATGGTCTGAATGCGCAAGCCGCCGGGCGATTCGAGCGCAAGCGCAAACAGCCGCCGCGCCCGCTCGCGCAGCGCCGGCGAAACCTCGCCGCCGGTCATCGTTTCGAGTTCGGCTGTCAACAACGCATCCGGCAAAAGCGTCCAAGTGCCGAGCCGCTTGAACAACCGCGTCGACATTTCCGCCGCCGCCGCGCGCGTGAAAGTAAGACACAGCAATCGATCCGGCGCACTGCCGCTGAGCAAAAGCCGCGCGATGCGGTCGACGAGCACGTGCGTCTTGCCGGACCCCGCATTGGCCGCAACCCACGCCGAATAGCTGGGATCGGTCGCCAGGCGTTGGTCGTCGAAACCCGCGATGCTCATTCCTCGCCCCCTGACGACCATTCTTTGACCCGCGCCAAGTGATCGTAGTCGCCCGCGAACCGCTCGAGCAGAACGCGTGGCTTCGACAAGTAAGGCATATCGGACGCATCGAACGCCGCGACGAAGCGCTGGAGCCCCGCCTTCGCGCGCAGCGCTTCGGCATCCGGCGTTTGATCTTTGAAATCGACGGGCTTTTCCTCGCCGGCAATGGCGCCGCCTTTCAGCCCGACATAAAGCAACTCGGCAATCGAACGCGCCGTGATGCCGGCGAAGCCGCCGTCGAGTGCAATCGCCGCTTCCAACGTCAGCTGCGGACTAAGACCCGACAGAACCTGCTTCGACGACGGCGGCGCGCCGGTTTTGTAATCGACGATTGCAATGGCGTCTCCAGGCAAAATCTCGATGCGATCGGCTTTCGCCGTGAGCGTGAAGGGTCCGAGCGGCGCATCGATCTTCATCTCGCCGTGTTGTTCGGCAAGAATACGGATCGCATTGACGCGCCGGTCGCGCTCGAAACCCAAAAACCAGTGCGCGATGCGCTCGAAGCGCGGCCACCAAAAGCCTCGCACCCCCGGCCGCTCGAGCAACTCGCCAAACGCCGCACGCCCGCACGCCATCAGCGCATCGAGCGCCTCCGCGTCGGGGGGCATCTGCGCCGGATACAATTTGACGAAACGCTCCAACGCATCGTGGATCGCCGACCCGCGCTCCGGCGCCGCCGGCGTCGCGTCGATCGGATCGAGACGTTTCAAATTCAGAATCTTCTTCGCATAAAGCGCGTACGGATCGCGCATCCAAAGCTCGACCTGCGTTACCGCAAGCTTTCGCGGCCGCGCATGCACCGGCGGCGTCGGCGTCGGCGCCGCCACCGGCTGTGTCCCGGCCGGACGATCGATCGCGCGCGCCAATCCCAAAAGCCGC
>JAIOQG010000286.1 GCA_021413465.1 Alphaproteobacteria bacterium
GTAACCGAACACGATGCCGTCAGGTGCCGCGGTGAGGATGAGAAGCCCCTCACCATGGCGGCGCTGCTTTTCGGACGCCGTGATCCAGGCTGAGATCGACGCATAGCTGAAGGGTCGCGGCAGATCGTAGATTGGATCGGAGACCGCTGGGTCGGCAAGGAGATCAAGAACGCCTGCAATGTGGGTCGCGTTTGCCAGGATGCGGCCGGGACCCAGCGTCGAGGGGTCGGCGGTGCGCACGGCGCTGCGGATCGCCTGCTCCTCGTCCGGCGATGCAGTCAATACGGTTTTCGGCGGAGCGCTCATATCCGAGCCCATGTTCACGGTAGGGCGGCGGTCCCGTCAACAGGTATCACGACATGCAAACGGCGCTGCGCACTTTAGGCGCAACGCCGTTCGAAAAACCGGGACTTTCTAGTTGCCGCTGACGATGCGCCACGTGCCGTCGCCTTGGCGGCAGGCGACGCCGGTTGCGGTTTCGGGGCGACCGTCGATGTAGACGCTTTGTTCGAATTCGCGGCACGGGCCCGAATAGCCTTCGTAGCCGTCTTCATAGTATTCAGGCGATGGCGTTGCCGGCGATGCCGCCCAAGATGACGCCGCCGATCGTAGCGGCCGTCTTGCCGCTGCCGTGGCCGAATTGGTTGCCGATGACACCGCCGACAATGGCGCCGAGCCCGGTGCCGACCACTTCGTCGGTGTCGCAGCGGCTCTGGCGCGTTTGGCTTTGGTATTGGCCCTGATTTTGGTTCTGACCGTAGTTGCCGTAAACCTGACCGGCGAACGCCGGTGCGGCAAAGCCCACGGCCACGACGGTTGCGAGCAGAGCCTTCGACATCGACTTCAACATTTGAAATTCTCCCTGGCGTGATGGGCCAGTATATAGTCCCGGCTGCGGTCCGGCGTTAGACCCGTTTCACATCAATTTTGTGGGATTCGCGGTGACCAGGGTCACAAGCCCGCGCGGTTAACGCCGTTGGCGCGTCAATCGAGCGTCATCAGTTTCCAGCCACGCTTTTTAAGTTCGGCTTGCGCCGAAGATGAAACTTTCCCGGTTGTCGCGAATAGGGGCGATTTGGTTTCGCCGCGGGTTGCGAGTTCTTGGCTGAGAGCGGTCATGCTTTTGGCCACCGTGTCGGTCCAGGAGAGGCCGTCAAACGGAAATGCAGCGACAAGGCCGCCATTGGCATCGCGGTTGAGCGCAAACTCGGCAACGACATAAAACTCTTTCAGCGTGCCGAGGCGGGCCGAATGCTTCGCCAAAAGTTCGGCGCGATAGCGTTGAAATTTTGCGACATCGGCACCGTCGGCTTGGGCGGCGCGCAACACGAAGGCGGCGCTATTGTCGGCCTTGAGGGTCGTCAGCGCTTCGGCGATCGCAAATTGATCGCCGGGGGAATAGTGAGCGTTCTTGACGAAGACTTCGGTGGTGGCGTCGGGAACTTCCAACGCCTTGAGCCGCGAGGACACCAGCGCGACGATTTCGGCGGAGCTTTTGTCGCGAATTGGATTGGAGAGTCCCGATGCGCTCGACGTTGCGGACACGGCGACCCCTGCCCCGCCCGGGATCGCGGAGATTGCCGCCGACACCGAGATGTCGCCCGCTGCCATCACGCGAGCAACGTCTTCAAGCCCATCGCGCAACGGCGTGAAATCCGTGTAGGGATCGACCCTGAGCTCGAACGCCAGATCTCGCATGGCCTTCTTGATTCCGACTACGCTTTCGACGAAGGAATCGCGGCTTTCGCCTGCGTGCTCGACTTCGCTCACCGCGCGATCGAACATGTTGCCGATCCCCGACACAAGATTGCCGGTGGTTTCGACGGGGTCGAGCACGAGGTCGCGGCCAAAGCGTATCGGCGCGAGGCCTGCTTTCGCGACGGCGTTGGCGAAGACGTCGGTGTTCGACATTTCTTCAAGCGACTTCAAAGCGCGCAGTTCCTGCAGACGCTCGCTCATGCGCCGCTGACCGTTCACCTGAAAATCGCCATAGGGCGTTTCGAGCGCAAAGAGCCGAACGAAGCCATCGCTGCGCACCGTCGGTGCCACAGTCCAGTTCGCGCCCTTTGTGTCGCCGCCCAGGATTGACTGCGCCGGAACTTCAGGGGCGATTTCGGCCGAATGTGCGACCGGCGCGATGACGATCAATGTTGCGAGCGCTAGCCCCAGGCGTGTGCGTGTCATCTGAGCGATCTTCCCCATGCGGCCTCGTTGGCAGCGAAGGTCGTGCGATTCCACCAGGCCGGGCAAGAACGCGTGAGGGGAGAAAGGGCAAAGCTGCACGTCAAATTTGAGGTGAAGCAGGCGCACCAACAGATCGCTTCTTATTCATTTAAAATCATACACTTAACGGCCAATGGATCGTCATCGAGCCTTGATTTCGGCAATATTTCATACACGGACCGTCTTGTAAGAAATTGTAACTTAGCGTTTCATCCCCAGCCTGGGGAACTAGCAGCAATTTGGGGTGGGGCAGATGGGATCGAGACTCCTGTTTCTGGCGGCGGTCGCGTTTTCGCTTGGGGGTTGCAGCTACGTTCGAACCTATGTCGCCGACCGCGACATGGGCGATGTCGTCAAGTACTGCGAAAAGAAACGCACGAATGTGGCGGTAAGGCCGTTGGTCGGCAAACTTCCGATCGTGAACGTCGACGAGATTACGCCGGATATGCTGGCCATCGACGATGTCCCGACCGCGGAAGACGTAGAAGCCATTCGCGCCTTGTCGCGCGATCAACGCGATTGCCGCGATCGCATCGAGAGCGTGGCGAAGGATCATTGGCCCACGCAGAGTGCAACGCGAAAAGGGCTGGCGATGAAGCTCGACCTCGTGACGGCACAATTGTTGAAGCGCAATCTGTCTTACGGCAATGCGAACCGGCTCTATCAAGAAGCGGCGCTCGATGCCGAAGGCAAGTTGACCGACGACCGAAAAGAACAATTGGCGCAGGCGCGCGAGCAGGAAACCGAGGCTTGGCGCACCATCGGCGACGGCATACGCGCGGTTGCCGGAACGCAAAAGCCCGAGCCTACGGGCGATCCGTGCACGTGGTCGGGCAATAGCGTCGATTGCAGCGCACGCTGACTGCAGACATCGCAAACTATACAAAACGTGCATCCGTACCTTGCGGGTTGGTTGCGCGCTCAGCTTGAATGCCGCGCTTACGAATCGTGTGAGGAGCGGACATGGCCGAGGGTTTGGAACTTGAATTCAACGAAACGAACAAGCGCATCGGCATATTGATTGCCGTCATGGCGTCCGTTCTGGCGTTTACGGAGGCTGCGGGCAGCAATGCGGCGGCGGATGCGATCCGAGAAACGGTCGAGGCGTCCGATACGTGGGCATTCTTCCAAGCCAAAACCATTCGCATGACGGTGTTACGTACAGAAGCGCAGTCGCTCGAACTGCGCTCGGCCGATGTCAAAGCCGGACCGCAACTCGATGAAGTCAAAAAAATCATCGCAGAATGGCGCGCGAACGCCGATCGCTACGACTCGGAGCCCGCCACCGGCGAGGGCCGCAAGGAGCTTTCCGAGAAAGCAAAGAAAATCATGGCCGAACGCGACGACCACGCTGCCGCGAACGCCACCTACGACTTGGCCAGCAGCGCGTTGCAGTTGGGTATTTTGCTGGCTTCGGCGGCCGTCGTGACGTCGGTGCTTTGGCTCTCCTATATCGGTGCCGGATTGGGATTGCTGGGCGCGGGCTTTGGCCTCATGGCTTGGTTTGCGCCGCACGTTTTGGGCGGGTGATGGCTTTCGTCGGCCGGCATCGATAGTGTCCCCGGTCAAATCACTCATTGGGGGCACGATGCGGCGCTTACTGACAATCGGCGGCGGGGTATTCGCCTTACTTGCCGTCGCGTTCGTTGTGTTTCTGAAACCGATACCGGTGCCCGCGTTCGACGGCACGGCCTATCTCAAGAACGGCGCGAAATACGATGTTCGCATTTTGCGCGACAGCTTTGGCGTGCCGCATGTTTACGGCAAGAGCGACGCCGATGTGGCATTCGGTCTGGCCTACGCCCATGCGGAAGACGACTTTGCGACCATACAGCAGTCCTTAATGACGAGCCGCGGGCGGCTTGGGCTTGTGGACGTGCAGACGCCGCGCCTCGTCAACGGCCTGGCAAAGGCGATCGGGCTTGGCGACTTGCTGCCGGCGAAAGGTGCCGATCCGGCGATCACCGACTACTTGGTGCAGCTGCTTAAGGTGCATGACCGAATCGCGGCCGGTTACGAAACGCAGATCGCAGCGCCCACGCGCGCCGTTCTCGACGGTTATGCCGACGGGATCAATCTCTATGCCGCACAGCACCCCGACAAGGTGGTCGCGGGATTCACGCCCGCGGAAGGGCACGATATCGCGGCCGGGTTCGTCTTCTTCACGCCGCTGTTCTTCGGATTGGAGCGCCATATCCGCGATCTGTTCGAACCGACCCGGCAGTACGAAGTGAGTACCGGCGATGGCGGTGGATCGAATGCAATGGCGGTGGCGCCGAAACGATCGCCCGACGGGGTAACGCGCCTGCTCATCAACTCGCATCAGCCTTACACCGGGCCGCTGGCTTGGTACGAGGCGCGCGTCAAATCCGAGCAAGGGTGGGACATGGCGGGCGGCGTGTTCCCGGGATCGCCGTTTATTCTGCATGGGTTTGGTCCCAAACTTGGGTGGGCGAACACCGTCAACAACCCGGATTTGGCGGACGTCTATGTCTTGACGGTCAATCCCGACAACGCGAACCAGTACAAATTCGACGGCGCGTGGCGCGACTTCGAACACGGCCGAGCCGAAATTCAGTTGCGCCTTGCGGGGCCGCTCGCGATTCGCGTGGGGCGCGACCTGCTTTATTCCGTGTACGGACCTGTCATCCAACGTCCGCACGGCACTTATGCCATCCGCTATGCTTCTCACGACCGGATCAATCAGGTCGACGAGTACTATGCGCTGAACAAAGCGCAGAGTTGGAGCGATTTCGAAACCGCGCTCAAGATGCAGTCCATTCCGAGCCAGAACTACACCTATGCCGACGCGGCCGGACGCATTGCCTATGTGTACAACGCCGTGTTTCCAAAGCGCGATCCGGCCTATGACTGGCAGCAGTATTTGCCGGGAGATACGTCGCGCACGCTGTGGAGCGCGTATTTGCCGTTCGATGCCGCGCCGAAGGTTGTCGATCCGGCATCGGGTTTTGTGTTCAACGCCAACAACTCGCCTTTTACGGCAACAGCGGCGGCGGACGATTTGAAGCGCGAGGCGTTTTCACCGACGCTTGGCATCGAGACGCGCGTCACCAATCGCGGCTTGCGTTTGGCGGAGCTCTTGAGCGCCGATGCTTCGATTACGCGCGACGATTTTCGCGCGATCAAGCTCGACAAGATCTATTCGAAAGCATCCGCGTTGGCGAAGCTCATCCCGGAGTTGATCGCGCTCGACTTTTCGAAGGATCCTGACGCCGCGATAATGGCACAGGCGCAAGATTTGCTGCGCCGTTACGACCTGTCGACGGACGCGGCCAATCGCGGCACGGCGCTTGCCGTCATGACCGGCTTGCCGATTGTGGCGCCGACCTTTGCGGGCAAGCCTGCGGGCGACAAGACGGCGTCTCTGCGCAAGGCCGTTCAGACTTTGATGACGCATTACGGCCGGCTCGATCCGACATGGGGCGAGTTCAATCGCTTTCGCCGCGGGACGATCGACGAACCGGCAAATGGCGGGCCGGATGTGTTGCGCGATTTCGAGGCGACACTGGAACCGGGGCCAGACGGGAAGTTCGAGGCCGCGAAGGGCGATACGCTGGTCTACTTCGTCGAGTGGGACAAACAGGGCAAGGTCAGCGCGCAGAGCATTCATCAGTTCGGCTCGGCGACGCTCGACGCCTCGTCGCCGCATTACGCCGACCAAGCGCCGATCTTCTTGCGCGAGGAGATGAAGCCGGTGTGGCTCGACGAGGCGGAGCTGCGGCAGCATCTCGAGCGGGAGTACCGGCCGGGGCGGTAAGGCCTCGCGCTCGGCGGTTGGCGCCGTCGTGGGGCGGCGCCCGGGTGCGGGCGAGGTGCAAATCTAATCCGTGCCATCACGCCATCACATTGGCAGAATTCCGCCATTTCTGCCATCACGGAGCCATCACATGCCATCACGTGCCATCACAAGTGATGGATGAGATGCTCCGGCGGTCGCGCACGACGATCACGAGCGATCGCAGGTGTATTGAAAGGGATTGAGGGTCTTCTGAACCGTTTCAAGTCGCAGCCGCGCGCGCCTGGAATGACGTGGGGAACAATAGAACATAAATAGAACATTTGCGTGCAATTGTCCAGGCAGGATTTTTTGCGCGCCCCCTCCATTTCTAACTCACTTTCCGATGATTTCGCTGTCTCACCGACGGGACTCAGTTCAGTTGGTTTCAGGTGGACGCCTTTGTGGGATAGAATGAATTTCTAAGGCTATGTCACAAGACTCCGGCGATTGATCTGAAGTTGGCGATGGGTACCGGGACTTTGACCAGGAGCTTCGCGTGTCAGCTGTCGCAGTGACCATTGGAGCGAATTTGACGACCGGAGGTGCCGGCGTCTTGCTTGTGTGCTCTGGCTGGGCCCACCAAAGTACGCCCAAGTTGGTGATCGCATGCGTTGGCGCGGTTGGAGGCGTTGCGCTGACGGCATCCAGCCTTTTGATGTTGGACGACTGGTCCGCGCTGATGCAGCACTTTGATTTCACCTACCTCAACGACAGTGAGCGCGGCCGCAGTACCGGGATGATTCCTTCGATCTATTTTTTGCCGTACAACAATGCCCTCGCTGGCGTGCTCGCTACCGGCGCCTTTGGCCGGTACCTCTATCGCCTGGTCCGCGGACTCGAGTAGGCGAGCACAGGGGGCGAGTGCGCGAAACACGGTGACAGCTTACCGATTCCTCCCTCGCGCCACCGCCTGCAACCGCTTCTTCGCCACCAGCGTCAGCAGATTCTGCGCGGCGCCACGCGGATGCTTTGTCGTCCCACTCAACCGCTAAAGCGTGTGAGAATGATCGGCTCTCGCGAAGGGGTTAGGGGGTGTGAATGGTAAGGGCTTGGGCGGATGGGCGCGTCCTGGGAGCGCCGGCTTCTAGCCGGCTCTTTGTGCGGTTGTGATTCAGTTAGGGCCGGCAGGATGCCGGCGCTCCCAGGGTTAGACCAGGTCTTTGAGCATGATGTTGATCGTTAGGCGTTGTCCGGCGCGCAGGATTTCGAGGATTAGGTTTGTGCCGGCGGGGGCTTTTTTGAGGAGGCGTAGGTCGGGGAGCGTGAGTTCGGTTCCCGCTTTTTTGCCGTTGGCGGAGACAATGCGGTCGCCCACTTTGAGGCCGGCGGCGTCGGCGGGTGCGCCTGCGACAACATCCACGACGTCGAAGACGCCGTCGCCGAGATTGGCCCAGAAGCCGGCGCGGTCGTAGACGTCGCGTTCGGCGTGGAGCTTGTTCTTTTCGAAGAAGATCTCGTGGCGCGAATAGTTCCAGACGATATTGAATTTTTTAAGCACGCCCGCGCCGACGTTACCGGAAACGTAAGCGTCGGCGAGCGAGCCGGATTTGTTTTGCGAGAGTTCCACGACCGGCGCGTCGACGAAGGCTGCACCCATCGCGAAGCGTTTGCCCCGCACGGTCCACGAGCGCGCGGGACCGCCGACGCCCCAGCCGGAGACGCCTTGGTACTTCGCTTGATAGCGCGCGACGAGGTTGTTCTTTTCGACGAACGGCGTGGAAAGATCGAGCGACGAACGCGCGCCGGTGTCGAGCGTGAACTTACCGGGAATGCCGTCGATGTCGCCTGCGACTTCGGGCGTGCGGTCGTTCAGAGCCATTTCGACGCGGGTGCCGGGGCCGCGATAGGCGAAGCCTTCCGGTTCGATCAGCGTGATGCGCG
>JAIOQG010000287.1 GCA_021413465.1 Alphaproteobacteria bacterium
GCGGCGCTCTTGGCCGGCTCGGATATCGACGACGCGGCGTTTAATGAGCCCGGCTCCGAAGTGACGCTTTTCTCCTTCGTGAGCGTCAGCGAAAATCTGTGCCGCGTCGTCGGCGAGGAATGGCCGCTTGACGCCATGGCCGTCTGGAGCAGCGCCATGCAAGGCGCCCTCGAAGTCGCGACCCGCAGCGCCGCCACCGTGGGGCAGGGCGTAGACATACTCGCCCGCTTTGGCCATGTGCGCGGTCCATTCCTCGCGCTGCGCACCAAGCGCGACAAGACGAAAACAAGCCTGATATTGACGTGCACCGTCTCGATGAGCAAAGCCGCTCAGCGCGCCACAAGCGAGACCGCGGTCCTCAGCGCCAAGTCTATGCTCGACCAGATACTGGAAGGTTTCACGGCCGGCATCGAATATCACTTCCCCTGGGCCACGCCGAACTACGCCGAGCGAATGTGTGCGGTACTGGCCGGAACGGTCAAATTCAACCAACCGCACTGTGCGATCGTCCTTCCCAATGCATTGTGCGACCGCCCGTCTCCATTCGCCGATGCTGCGTTACTTTCAACGGCGACCGCCGAACTCGAACATGCCGCAGACAGGATCCACGGCAACGACACGCTTCAAGTGCGCGTCGAGCGACTGCTGAAGCGCCGCCGCACTGGCCGCTTGTCGGAGGAAGAGGCGGCCAAAGAGTTAGGACTATCGCGCCGGACTCTCGTTCGGCGCCTGTCCGCGAACGGCACGACCTATCGTAAGATCCTTGACGCGAACCTAAGAATGCGAGCGCAACACCTGCTGACGCAGCGAAAGCTCTCGCGTCCCGAAATGGCCGAGGCTCTCGGCTTCCAAGACCCCACAAGCTTTAGCCGCGCCTGCCGCCGCTGGTTCAAGACGGAGCAATGAGATGACGCAGAGCCGGGATACGGGATCGGAACTCGAACGCCTCGAATTTCTCGACAGCATGGAAGGCATCACCCGCGCCGAACCGACCGCTCCGTCGCGCTTCCTTCGCTATGTCCCGCGTGGCGCATTGCTGCACGCCGTCTACCCGGGTGTCCTTGCTGCCTTGATCATCGGTCTCGCCTCGACGTTTCTTTCCGACCATTACGGCGCGCCGGTCATGTTGTTCGCGCTCTTGATCGGCATGGCGTTTCATTTCCTGCACGAAGAAGGTCGCTGCGTCGCCGGCATAGAATTCGCCTCGCGCACAATCCTGCGCCTCGGCGTGGCCTTGCTCGGCGTGCGTATCACCTTCGATCAAATAGCGAGCCTGGGACTGGCGCCCATCCTGATGGTGGTCGCCGCCGTCGCCACGACCATTCTCTTCGGCGTGATGCTGGCGCAGCAGCTGAAGCTCAGCCGCACGTTCGGCGTCCTATCGGGAGGTGCCGTCGCCATTTGCGGCGTCGCGGCGGCGCTGGCCATCGCATCGGTCTTGCCGCGCAATCCTCAAAGCGAGAGGGACACGATACTGGCCGTGGTTTCGGTCACCGCGTTGTCGACGATCGCAATGATCGTCTATCCGATCTTCGTCGGCGCCATCGGACTGGATCATCAACACGCCGGAATATTCCTCGGTGGCACCATTCACGACGTAGCGCAGGTTGTGGGTGCAGGTTACATGATCTCGCCACAAACAGGTGATGTCGCGACTTACGTTAAGATGCTGCGCGTTGCCATGTTGCTGCCCGTGGTGCTCGCGATTGCGTTCGTCTTGGCGCGCCAAGCCGGCGCAGGCGCCCGCCGGCAAGCGACACTGCTGCCCACATTCCTTCTCGCCTTTGCGGCACTGGTGGCCGTGAATTCGACCGGCATGATCCCAAAATCAGCAGTCGCTGGTGTAAACGACATCTCGCGCTGGTGCCTCGTCACCGCCATTGCAGCACTTGGCATGAAGACATCGTTCAAAGCGTTGATCGCCGTCGGCTGGCGCCCCGTCGGCTTGATGATCGCCGAAACGGCGTGGATCGCCGTGGTCGTATTTTCGGCCGTCACGTGGCTGGTTTAACCGCGGCCGCTCACTCCAGCGCCTTCAACACATCGGCCGCGAACTTGTCGATGGCAAAGCGGGCGTCGTTACCGTCGAAGCCGCGCCGCACGATCACCACACCGCGCGAAGGCACGACGACGATGTACTGCCCGCGATTGCCTTGCGCCGACAACGTGCCCTCCGGCAGCCCATGCCTTTCGCCGTAAAGCCAGATTTGCGCGCCATACCCCGGCATCTGCGCGCCGTCAGCCCGCTTAAGTGGCGGCTGGGCAGGGGCGGGCGTCGCCATCAACTTGACCCAACCGGGCGGCAAGATTTCTTGTTCGCCCCATCGCCCGTCGTTGAGCAGCAAGAGGCCAAATCGTGTCAGATCGCGCGCCGTCGTCCAAACCTGGCTCGACAGAATGAAAGTCCCGCCCCAATCCGTTTCGGCCGTCGTGTGGCGCATGCCGATGCGGCGGAAAAGTTTCTCGTACGGATAGGCAAAATAAACCCGGTCGTCGCGAATACGCGCGCGCAAGGCATAAGACAACATTAGAGTATCGTTAT
>JAIOQG010000208.1 GCA_021413465.1 Alphaproteobacteria bacterium
CCTCTTCAGCGGCACGGCCAAGCGGGTTTACAGGTTGCACGTCGAATAGAGGGCGACATGCGCTAACGCATGTGGTTGCCGCGACGAGTGCTTGAGCGAGAGGGACTGGGTATCGTGTCACCCGGCAATCCCCGCGCTGAAAGACTTTGAACCACCAAGCGCACCAAGACCACCAAGGAGAAAGAAACGTAGAAAGGCGCGAAGCGCCAAAAAAAAGCGTTCGGCTTCAAAACGCCACGCCGACAATATGACCTGAGCGTCTTGGTGTTCTTGGTGCGCTTGGTGGTTCAAAATTCTACTTCTTCTCGGATCCGCCCTGCCGCGCGATCAACCTGCGCCATGTCGCGACGTCGCCGAAGTCGACGCGCTCTGCCACCCGCATACGCAATGGCCGGATCACCAGCAGATAGTACAGCACCCCCGTCGCCGCGCCGCCCAGATGCGCGCCGTGGCCGATGGGCAGGCCGCCGCCTTCGGCTTGCCAGATCAAGCCCGCGATGTCCAAGCCGACAAACGCCAGCGCGCCGACAAGCGCCGGCGTCGGAATCAAACCGAACAAAAGAATGCGCGCCTGCGGGTACATGAACGAGAACAGCAAGATCACGCCCGAGATCGCGCCCGACGCGCCGAGCGCCGGAAGCTCCGGCTGCCCCAACACGAACGCCGACACGCCGGCATGACTGACCGACGCCACGATCGCGGCCAGCAAATAGAAAACGAGAAAACGCCCCGACCCGATCGTCGCTTCGACAATGGGCCCAAAACTCGCCAACACGTACATGTTCAGAAAGAAATGCAGGAACAGAAGGTGCGAGAACTCCGACGTCACAAGCGTCCAAACGCGCCCCGCCGCCAGCGCATCCCAACTCACCAAAAAGTGGTCGATCATAAACGCGCTCTGCCCGAGCACGAGCCACAGGACAAAAACGCCCGCGTTGAGAACCAAGAAGATCAAAACGACCGGACGCATGAACGGACCCTATCGCGGCCTCGAGAAATTTGGCCAAAGCATACCCATTCCCACAGGTCGATGCGCGCCCAATCGCGGTCGGCACGCGCATTGCCCGCCCCGTGTCGTGAATAGAAACCCTTGCCACGCGCCTCCCACAGCGCCAAATAGACCCAACCTTACCCATCGCCGACGAGGAGCCCACCGCCCATGACCGACGCCCCCGCCTACACCCCGCCGAAAGTTTGGTCTTGGAACAAAGAAAAAGACAGC
Organism: Alphaproteobacteria bacterium; assembly: GCA_021413465.1. Classification (GTDB taxonomy): domain Bacteria; phylum Pseudomonadota; class Alphaproteobacteria; order Micropepsales; family Micropepsaceae; genus SZUA-430. Next base: position 1,223 of record JAIOQG010000208.1, read on the forward strand.
GCCGGCCGCTTCGCCGCCATCAACCGCCCAATCGCAGGGCCAACGCACGAGAAGGAACTGCCCGTCGGCAAGCACCCGTTCCAGCTCTACTCGCTAGCGACGCCCAACGGCGTCAAGGTGACGGTGATGTTCGAAGAACTTCTGGCGAAGGGTCACAAAGCCGCCGAGTACGACGCCTGGATCGTGCCCATCAACGCCGGCAATCAATTCGGCTCGGGCTTCGTCGCGGTCAACCCGAACTCGAAGATCCCCGCTTTGCTCGACCGCTCGAACCCGGCCAAGCCCATCCGCGTTTTCGAATCCGGCGCCATCTTGATGCATCTCGCCGAAAAATTCGGCAACGAATTCCTGCCCACCGATCCCGCCAAGCGCGCCGAGTGCCTGTCGTGGCTGTTCTGGCAGATGGGCTCCGCGCCGTTCCTCGGCGGCGGCTTCGGACACTTCTATGCCTACGCGCCGATCAAGATCGAATACGCGATCGACCGCTACGCGATGGAGGTCAAACGCCAACTCGACGTCCTCGACCGCCAACTCGGCGAGCACGAATACGTCTCGGGGTCGGACTACACGATCGCCGACATGGCAATCTGGCCCTGGTACGGCGCGATGGTGAAAGGCGTGCTTTACGAAGCCGCCGAATTCTTGAGCGTTCACGACTACAAGAACGTCATCCGCTGGGCCGACCAAATCGCCGAGCGTCCCGCCGTCCAACGCGGACGCATGGTCAACCGCGCCTGGGGCGCCCCGGAAAGCCAACTCCCGGAACGCCACGACGCAAGCGACTTCGCAAAAGTGAAGGCGGCGGAATAAGCGGTCCGCCCGCCAAAGCTTAAAGCGTTTTGAGGGTATTGACCGCGATCTTGCCGCGATCTTCCTTCGTGTCGAAGGAAACCTTCTGGCCTTCGTTCAGGCCGCGCAGGCCCGCACGCTCAAGCGCCGTGGCATGGACGAACACGTCCTTGCTGCCGTCGTCGGGTTGGATGAAGCCGAAGCCCTTCTGGCTGTTGTAGAATTTCACGGTACCGGTTTGCACGGGGAATGTCCTTTCGATGGCGAAGGCTCGGTTTCGGCCTCAAGCCCGCGTTGCCTAAGACATGCGAGCCCTCTTGGCAAGCAGCCTCCGTCACTCCGGCCGCCAAGGAACAAAACCCGATCAAATTGTGCGGCGCTGGCGCCTTCGACAAAGGGGCGGCGGCGGCGTAATCCTGGGCGGCGGGCGCCCGCGGGGAGAAAACAACAATGGAAGTACGCGACAGCAACGGCACCCTCTTGGCCGACGGCGACAAGGTGGTTCTGATCAAGGACCTAAAGGTGAAGGGCGCCGGCGAAACCTTAAAGCGCGGCACGGTCATCAAAGCGATCCGCTTGACCGCCAACCCCGAAGAAATCGACTGCCGCCACGACAAGATCAAAGGCCTGGTCCTGCGCACCGAGTTCGTGAAGAAGGGCTAACGCGTCGCCTCTCAATCCTCAGTGCCGTTCTCATTCCAAAGATAGGCAGCAATGTGGGGAATACCGAGAATGGCTCGCTCGGTCGGAGCTCTGTTAGGCGCAAAAACGAGGGCACGGCGAAGTCCACGCTTCCGCATCTCTCTTAGCGCGGTCGTCAGTTCGCAGGTATCGGACAACGCATAAGTACACAGCAGCAAATCGTCTTGGGGGTTGCCCCTGAGTACGGAGTCTCTGGCCTTGTCGACGATGATGGAAATCGCTTCCGCATTGCCGCTGTTCAGCGCGCCGAAAAAGCTATCGCTAAAGGCCCCGCGGAATCTCCCAGACCCAGGCATCCCATCGTCCCTGGCGGGGCTCTGCATCAACTCCCACAATTCCGGTCCGGTTGCATAGCAAATGGGACCCGCATCGGAACGCGCCATGGGATAAACGAAGAAGAGCGACTCTCGAATGTCGACATGCGCGCGCTCGAGAAGCTCGGATATCTTTGTAAATGAGAAAGCATGGGGCGGCGACCCGGGCGGCGGCACGACGATCTTAATTCGCGCCCCGCGGGGCGAGGTACCGGACTCGATCGGCGACTCGCGCTCGAAACTGTCCATCGTAATGACGAGCTCGCGCTTAAACTTGAGATCGGCGTCCGTCACCGCCTGCACCAGATCGCTCAACGGCCGGCGCAGTTTGTGCGCGGCGTTGACCTGTGGCGGTGAAAGCTGCAGATAGCTCAAAATCGCTTCAAGTTGCGGCGACGCCATAGTGACGACATAGGTCGCGCCCGCAGTTGCAATAATCGCCGTCAGCAAACCGGACAAACTGTCGAGCGTACCGGCCAATTCCTGCAATCGGTCGAGCAACTTCTGGATGTCAGACCCATTGCTAAGTACCGCAAAAGTCAATACGCGGCCGACGCTGGCGTTCCATACGTCCACGACCAAAGGCACAAGCGAAATGGCAATGACGAACGACGCGGCAAATGCCGCAAGCGTGTCCACAAATCGCTTTGAAATATGCCACGTCAGCTCGGACAATTGGTTCCACAGCCAAAAGCCGACGCTCACCAAGAAAACGATCAAGAAACCGAGAGGTGTGTAGTTGAACACATCAGGCTGCGCGAACAACACCTCGCGCACCGCAATGCCTGTCGTCGCGCCGACGATGACCACGATAATGCTGACAAGCAGCATCTTGGACGTGTTGCCAAGCCAATAACTCAGCCACGCCGCGAAAGCGAATGTTCCGCTAGCGACTGCCATCGCCATCAGTGCCGGATCGGCACTGTCCGCTGGCAATAGCCGGTCCCAAAGTCCGAAAAATTGGGCGGCGGAAAAGCAAGCGACCGACAGCACGCCACCGATAATGATTTCCGCGAAAGCGTGGATCGATTCTGATCCACCCTGGTGATGCGTTCGACTTGACATGCCCCGCCGCCCGAGCGTTTCCAATGCAGACAGTAATGCACCGCCAGGACGTTGAGACCTCAACCAATCGCGCTGTAATTGTAAAACGTCACCTCACTGCCACCGCGAAAGCACAGGGAATTCGCCTCGCCGGAGAAATCTTCTCCAATCGAGAGAAAAGCACGACGTGCGCCTCCCCCATCGAGCGAATTGCGGGTTCCGATCAAACATCCAAAAGTGAACTGCGCGAGACGCAAAAAAAGGCCGGGCATCCGCGCCCGGCCTTGTCCGAAGTCAGTCGTCGCAATCGCTCAGCGCACGCGGCGCAGCGAACGCGCCCGGTCGTTGATCCCGAGCCGCACAAAGTTCGGCGCGCTCGTCCGCAGCGTAACGCATTGCCCGCGATAATAAGTCCGCGTGCAAACCTGCCAGGCGCCCGAGCGCAAATAGGCGCTCGACACCATGTTGGCGAAGCCGTAATTCGCAAGATTGGGAACGTCGCCCGTGAACGTGCGGCCGGTTCCGCGATAGGCGATATCCCGATAAAGCGAAATGCGCCAGCCGAGCGGCACCGCCGGCACGTTGCACACCAGATTGCCGTTCACGTTCGAAACGCCGAGGCGGCAGCTGCGCAAGTCGACCGAGCTATCCACCCACCGGCCGTAGCGGTCGCGGCATTCCGCAACGAGCACGTTGCGGGTCACCCGGTAATCGCGGCACGACGCGCGCCACGTTCCCGAAGGCACAGTGAAATCGCCATCGTTTCCGGCGTCATCGTTATCGCCGCAGCGCAGCTCGCCGTTGTCGTTGTTGATGTCGTCGCGGCAGCGGCGGAAGTTCTGCAATTCCGAATGACGCGTGCGGCCGTTGCGGTCGGCGCAATCGGCCAGCAAATCGCCACCGTCGACGCGCTCGTTCTGACACGACGATTGATAGGAACCTGGCGGCACGCTTGCCCCGCCTCCAGGGTTCGCGTCGTCATTCATTGCGCATGTCAGACTGCCATTATCGTTCCCGATATCGCCGTCGCAATCCCTGTAATTCTCAAGCCGGCTTTCGATCAAATCGCCGTCTCGCGTCCGGCATTGCGCGCGCAGCGTCCCGCCGTAGCTCGAAATGCTGCTGCACGACCCTTGATAGCTGCCGGGCGGCACCGGCTGCGCCATTGCAGCTCCCGCACCGAAAAACACGCCAACGGTCAATGCCGCGGCGCCAAGCAATTTTAGCCTTAATGTCATGATCCACCCTCTCGCGCGTATCCCGCATCGAGATCGCGTCACTTGCCAACGTGGCCAAGGGAACGCGCGTAACGGCGTTAGGTTCCACGAGCAAAGGCGGACAGCATCCTCACCTCTTCTCCACCACCAAGTTCTGCACCGCCCGCCCGAAATAGCCCCTCCGGTCCGCAAGCCTTGCCGCCGCAATGCCGCCGCCGTCATTACCCAGCCACGTTTGCGCGTTGAGCAGAATCCACTCGCCCTCCGGATCGCGCGACAGCGACACGGAGAGATCGGCATTGATGAAAGTCCACGCGTCGAACGTCAGTTCCGAGGAAATACCGTTCGAAAAATCCGCCACCGCGGCGGCAAGCATGGCGGGACTGTTCGCCTGGCCCTCGACGAAAGTGCGATTGTACTTGAACCAGATCGCGGCCGGACCCGGCGCGCCGAACTCGCCCTTGATGACGCGCAATGTCGCGCCCGCGCCAAAGGACGTGGCACTGCGTTCGGGCGCGCGGCGCTCCACCCCTTGCTCGGGCGGCGCCACATCGAGCGCATCGGCGCGTTCGATGGCAGCGAATTCAGGGCCGCCGGCGCGCACGCGCAACACGCTGGCGCGCGCCACCTCCACGCCCTTCGCTTCCAAGTGCACGGCGACAAGCTGAATCTTCTTCCCCTCGCGCAAAATTTCCCACCGGATGTGAAGCGGCGCAATCGGCACCGGCCGCAACAGATCGAGCGTCAGCCGCGCCACGCGCATCGGCGCCGCCGCCGGCACCCGCTCGGCCACCCAAACGCAAAGCGAAGCCGGCGCGCCGCCATGCTGCATGCCGGGATTCCACGGCCCCGCCGCAAACGGACTGACGGTGACGCTGTCGTGCTCGACGCGAAAAATGGAATCCATGCGAATGACCTGAGTTAAGGGGACAGCAAAAAAGCAGCCGCCGCCCGAAAGCCCATAGCTCAAACGCCGCCCGCTGCTCGATATCGCGAGAGCGAGCCACAACTCGCTTGCGATTGTCCAGATCGAACCCGAGGCATGACACCGGACGAATGTCGGCCTGCCCTTACGGCTTGTTCCCGGCGCCGTCGCGATCGCCTTAGTCTCGCCTCACGCCAATATCAAAAGCGGCCACCAAAAGATCATGGCGGCGCCGGCGATGCCGGCGGCCGTGCCCGCCGTCAGCACGAGCAGCAACACCGCCATCGCGGCCTTTGCCGGTGCACGTCCGCGCTCCTGCGCCCGGAAATAGAGTTCGAGTACGAGCAGCGGCACGAGGTAACTGCCGTACGACCAGAACACGTAGACACCTTCATCGAATTCTTTCGGACCGCCGAACAGGCCGATCTTCGTCATCATCCATCCCATGAAGCCCACGCGCAGAAACCACACGCCGTTCACCACCATGAATGTACGCAGAGCCCAGCGCCGGTGCGTTTCGATGTCGCGCGCGAGCGCATAGCCGAGCGTCTGCCCTGCACAAAGCATGATCAAAACCGCATTGAGCGTAATCGCAAGATGATCGAACATTCCACTGTCGCCGCGCGTGGCGTTCATGAATAGACCGGTCAGGCTGATGACGAATGCCGTCAGGATGAACAAACGGCCGTTCCACCGATGAAAGCCGATGGCGCGCGCACGAATCTGCGGCAGAAGCTGAAGCGTGCCGCCGAAGGTGATGATCGCGGCCAACAGGACGTGCGCCGCAAACGCGAGATTCCCCATCGTATCGCCCGCGACGTAACCATGGGTCAGAAACGCGTTCTTGTCCCAAGCCTCGAAATCGCCGCGCAGCGTCGGCGCGCCGTAAAAGCCAGCAATGAAGGCGACGAAAGCCCACTGCCCGACGATCGCGGTGAGAAACCATAGCGCCGCCATTGCCTTCAGCAACCGGCCGGCAATGCCCGCGCTCGCCATTTCCTTGGCGTCGGTTTGAAGCTCCATCGTCATACTGCACCTGCACGCGTAGCCCGCACCGTTCCGCTCGCGGCGGCACCAAAGCCCGCATCCGCAATGCCGTACATTTGATGCGTCCCTCGGTCTTGCGTTAGGGTACGGCTACTATTCGCAGCCCAATACCGAACGAAATCGTAGCGGGTACCTAACACCACGCACATGATGCCACGCCCCAAAAGCATGATCCCAGGTAACAGCGCCCATGACTGAACCCACCATCGGCGCGGGTTACGCCAAAGCGTTGCTCGATGTCGCCGTCGCCAGGGGCGCAACTCGCGCGGACCTATTGGCCAATGCGCAGATCGCCGATGTCGACTTCGCAGACCACGACAATCGCATTCCTTTCTCAAAGTATGTCGCGCTGATGCGCCACGCCAAACTTCTCTGCAACGACCCGGCATTGGCCCTGCACTTCGGCGAGACGATGGACCTATCGGAGATCTCCGTCGTCGGGCTAATTTGCCTGGCCTCCGAAACCATGGCCGACGCCATGGCCCAGATGAACCGCTTCGGGCGCCTGGTGATCGAAGTCGAAGGCGTCGGCATCGGCGATCGTTTTCAACTCAGCCGTGACCGGCGCGGCCTTTGGTTCGTCGACACGCGCACGAACCCGAACGCGTTTCCCGAACTGACGGAATCGACCTTCGCCCGCATGGTGTGCAGCGCCAGGCGCCTGGGCGTGCCGCAGCTGGCGCGCGCGCTGCACGTCACCCACGCAAAGCCCGCCCATGACGCCGAATACGACCGCATCTTTCAGACGCCGGTGAACTTCGCTGCCGACCGCAACGCCTATCTGATGGACGAAGCGGTTCTTGCGCACCGCATCGCGACGCAACCGCGTTATGTCTTCGGTGTCTTAAGCGAGCATGCGGCTACGCTGCTCGCAAATCTCGAAAACGCCAAATCGCTTCGCGGCCGCATCGAAAGCCTGCTGCTGCCGAGCCTGCACACGGGCGAGATCGGCATCGACAAGATCGCGGGCCAACTGGCGCTAAGCCGCCAAACGCTCTACCGCAAACTCAAGGCCGAAGGCCTCACCTTCGAAACCGTGTTGGAAGACCTGCGCCACAAGCTGGCGCTGCACTATTTGAGCAGCAAGAAGGTATCGGTGAACGAAACCGCCTACCTCGTCGGCTTCTCCGACCCCGCAGCCTTCTCGCGCGCCTTCAAACGCTGGACCGGCAAAAGCCCGAAAGAGGCGAGAGGGTGATGCGCCAGAATTTGATCCGCGCGAATGGTCGTCAAGTTCGGAAAGTCCCCAGGCTAACAACGCCGTAGTCGCATATTCAAACACTCGGCGGACAAACTAAAAACTGAAGTCTCCCTTCTTCGCGAGTTCGAAGCTGGGGAACGCCAATCCCCAGAACAAATGAACGTAATAATCGAGATCCAAAGCATTCTGATCCGGAGGGTAGCGATCGTACTTCGGCACCGCCACGTGCACGCACACTGCCTCGATTTTTAATCGCTCGAATGTCACCCCCTCATGTCGCGGTACGATGACGAAATATTCCGAGTTCGTTCGCTCGCCATACTCGCCTTGAATTTGAGATTTGGCGGCTTCGCCATAAGTCGGCACCACGAAGGGCGGGCTCACTTTCACCAGCCAATACTCGCGCCCTTCACGCTTGAATTTTACCAGTGCCGAGCACATGCAAGGCTCATCGCCCCACATCGTGTCATCCGAAACAAGATAAACAACATCAGACATGACAAAAGGCTCTCACGTCGAGTGACGGAAACAAAAACGGCGCAACACCCACTCACCCGCGAGGTATCGCAGGCCACATCCGCCCATCAAAACCGCCGCGTCATCGCTGCAATGATCTGCGGGCCGCGCAACGGCTCACGCTCGACATACCCGCCTAGTGCCGCATGCGAATAACCACCGGCAGGCTCTCATAGCCCTTCACGAACGTCGAATAGACGCGCTTCGGTTCGCCCACGACTTCGATGTTGGGAAACCGCTTCAAAATCTCTTCCCAGATGATCGTCAGCTGCAGTTCCGCCAGCCGGTT
>JAIOQG010000209.1 GCA_021413465.1 Alphaproteobacteria bacterium
CCGTCGAGAATGATGGTCACGGCGACGTAACCCGCGTTCGCGAGATTGCGGCGTTCCTTTACGGCAGCGTCGTCACCGCGGGTGAGGATGCTGCCGTCCAAATGAAGGCGGCCGTGGGGCGCTTCGTCGATGATGGTGCCGGGGCCGGGTGCGAGGCGAACGACGGAGCCGTTCGGGGCGTGAATGGCTTCGGGGATTTGCAGGCTTTTGGCGAGGCGGACGTGTTCCATCAGATGACGCTCTTCGCCATGGACGGGCACGGCGATTTGCGGACGCAGCCAGGAATACATGTCGGCGAGTTCGTCGCGGGCGGGATGCCCGGAGACATGCACGTCGTGGTCTTCGGCCGAGATCACTTCGACGCCGCGCATGGCGAAATCGTTCTGCAATTGATGGATCAAACGCTCGTTGCCGGGGATGACGCGCGAGGAGAATATCACTGTGTCCCCCGGGCCCATCGCAACGTGAGGATGTTCGCCCGTTGCGATGCGCGACAGGGCGGCGCGACTTTCGCCTTGGCTGCCGGTGCAGAGATAGAGCACTTTGTGGGCCGGCAGGTCGGCGGCGCTTTCTTCGTCGATGAGCGAGGGGATATCTTTCAGGTAACCGGTTTCGATCGCCGCGCGCGAAATTTTGTGCATCGAGCGGCCGACGAGAGCGACGTGGCGGCCGGCGCGTTTGCCCGCCATGATCACCGATTGCATGCGCGCGACGTTGGAGGCAAAGGCCGTGACAGCCACCCTGCCCTTGCACAAAGCGATGATCGCTTCGAGGCTGGTTGCGACGTCAGCCTCCGAACCGGACCTGCCGGGGACAAAGACGTTCGTCGAGTCGCAAATGGCGGCGAGCACGCCTTCTTCGCCGATGCGTTTCAACGCGGCGATGTCGGTCTTGCGGCCGACGACAGGGTTTGCATCGATCTTCCAATCGCCGGTGTGGAGCACGGTGCCGAGCGGCGTGCGAATGGCGATGCAGTTCGGTTCGGGGATCGAGTGTGTGATGTCGATGAACTCGAGTTCGAAGGGCCCCAGTTTCAGCTGGCCGCCGAGCGGAATAACGTGCAGCGGCACTTCATCGAGGATGCCTTCTTCTTCCAGTTTTCCGCGCACGAGAACCGCGGTGAAGGGCGTGGCGTAGACCGGCACTTTGAAGCGCGACCAAAGGTGGCCGACGGCGCCGATGTGATCTTCGTGGGCGTGGGTCAGCACGATGCCGAGGAGGTTCTTGCGATGCTCCTCGATAAAGCCGGGATCGGGCATGATGACGTCAACGCCCGGCGTATCGTCGCCGCCAAACATCACGCCCAGATCGATCATGATCCACTGGCGCTTGTTTTCGGGGCCGTAGCCGTAGAGGTTTAAGTTCATGCCGATCTCGCCCGCGCCACCTAGGGGCACGAAGATCAGCTCATCACCAGGCTTTGCCTGAACGCGAGGTTTGTTCATTCGATGGGTTTAACAGCCATCGCGGCGTTGCGCTCGAAAATATAGCGCAAGCCGCGGATCGTCAGATCGTGGTCGACGGCCTCGATTGTGTTGGTGTTGTGGCGGAAAAGGTGGGCCAGGCCGCCGGTACCAATGACCTTCATGGGTTTGCCATATTCGGACTTAATGCGAACGACCAGACCCTCGATCATCGCGATATAGCCCCAGAAAACCCCCGATTGCATGGCGGGGATCGTGTCCTTGCCGATGACGGCTTGCGGACGTTCGATGGCGATACGCGGTAGCTGCGCGGCGGCTGCGTGCAAGGCCTCAAGGGACAGGTTGACGCCCGGTGCAATGATGCCGCCTTCGTAGCTGCCTTTGGTGCCCACGATGTCGAATGTCGTGGCGGTGCCGAAGTCGATTACGATGAGGTCACCGCCATAGTCCCTGTAGGCGGCGACAGCGTTGACCAAACGGTCGGCACCGACGGCGCGCGGACGGTCGGTGTTGATCTCAAGCCCCAAGTCCACGTCGCTGTCGCCGACCACCAGTGGCGTACGCTTGAAGTACTTCGAGCACAGGCGACGCAGGTTGAACACCGCCTGCGGCACGACGCTGGCGATGATGGCTGCTTCGATTTGGTGCGGGTCGATGCCTTCAAGTTGCATGAGCTGCGACAGCCAGACGTAGTATTCGTCGGCGGTGCGGCTGTCTTTCGTGGAGGCACGAAATTGGGCGCGAATTTCTTTGCCGTCGTGAACGGCGAAGACGATATTCGTGTTGCCTGCGTCAATCGCGAGAAGCATCGCCGTTCCTCAATCCTTTGCCGCAAAAAACACTTCGCCCGCGGTGATGGCACGCCGGATTCCCGACGGGAGTAGCAGACTCAAAGCGCCATCCGGCATCAGCGTTTCAAAGCGTCCGTGCAATGTTTCGCCCGGTAAGCGCACCTCGATGGGGTGACCGACGCCGGCAGCGACGCCAAGCCATGCTTCCCTGATCGCGGCAAAGCCACTCACACGCCAGTCACGAAAGCGCGTTTCCCACGCCGCCGCAAGCTCTGCCAAAGCTTCCGCCGGGCTTGGAACGGGGCCGTGGGCGCCGACGAATGTGGCAGGAAAGGCCGTGTTCGTGGGGGCCTGGATTAGGTTTACGCCGATGCCGACCGCGAGCCAGGGCACAGTGTCCTGGCCTTCGGCGCTTGCGGATTCGAGGAGAATCCCTGCGATTTTCCGGCCGTCCACGAGCACGTCATTGGGCCATTTCACGCGCACAACGGCCCGCGAGGCATAGCGGCTCACGAGATCATGGACCGCGAGTGCCGCGACAAAGGACAAGCGGGCCGCGTCGGGTGGGCTAACGCCGGGCGCGATCAACAACGTCGCCATGAGGTTGCCGTCGGGGGAGTCCCATTCGCGTCCGCGCCGGCCGCGCCCTGCGGTTTGGCGGCGCGCGAAAATCCAAAGCGGGCCGCGCTCGCCCACAGCGGCGCGGCGGCGCGCCTCCTCGTTCGTCGAGTCGATCTCATCGAAGATCGCGACCGAGTAACCCGCCGGGACGCGGGGGTCCATGGCGCTAGGTCACGGAAACAGGCTCTTCGCCGCCGCCGAAGCCGCCTCGATGAGGGGCGCGGGCATCACGACGAAGAAGACAACGAAGGCACACGACGCCGCCAGAAGCGCTGAATTGACGTTCCCCAGCGACTTTTCGAACGGAAGTGCCGGCTCATCGAAGAACATGACCTTGATGATGCGCAAGTAATAGAAGGCGCCGACGACACTGGCGACGAAGCCAATGACGGCCAAGAAATAGAGCCCCGACTGGATGGCTGCGAGGAACACAAACCACTTGCCCCAGAAGCCAGCGAGCGGCGGGATGCCGATGAGACTGAACATCAAGATTGCGAGCAGATAGGCCGTGGTCGGATCGCGGCGCGACAGCCCGGAAAGGTCAGCGATGTCTTCCACCGCTTTGCCGTCGCGGCGCATCATCAGGATGCAAAGGAAGGTGCCGACCGTCATCGCAAGATAGATGACGAGATAGATCAGCACGCCTTGCACACCGGATTGGGTGCCGGCGGCAAAGCCGATGAGGGCATAGCCCATGTGGCCGATGGACGAGTAGGCCATCAGGCGCTTGATGTTCGTTTGGCCGATCGCGGCAAGCGCGCCCCAAAGCATCGAGGCGATCGATAGAAACGTGACGATCTGAAACCACTCTTTTTCCGCGGCGGCGAAGGGTCCGAACACGACGCGCAAGAATAGCGCCATGGCCGCCACTTTTGCGGCGGCGGCGAAGAAAGCGGTGACCGGTGTGGGCGAGCCTTCGTAGACGTCGGGCGTCCACATGTGGAACGGCACGGCCGAGACCTTGAATGCGAGACCTGCGAGCACGAAGACGATACCGATCATCAGACCCAGGGGGACACCGCTTTGGGTGATCACCTGCGCGATGCCGGCGAAATTTGTCGTGCCGCTGAAGCCGTAAACGAGGCTGGCGCCGTAGAGCAGCATGCCCGACGACAGAGCGCCGAGAACGAAATACTTGAGGCCGGCTTCGCTTGAGCGTGCGTTGTCGCGAGCGAATGAGGCCAACACGTAGAGCGCGAGGCTCTGCAGTTCGAGGCCGACATAGAGCACGATGAGATCGTTTGCCGATATCATCGTCAGCATGCCCAGTGTCGCGAGCGTTACGAGCACGGGGTATTCGAAGCGCGTGAGCTTCTCGTCGCGCAAATAGTCGAGCGACATCAGCATGGCGTTGACGGAGCCCGCGAGCACCACGAGCTTTGCAAAGCGCGCGAAGGGATCGACGATGAAGGTGCCGCCGAAGGCAAGGACGCGCCCTTCACCCGTTGTCAGCACCAAGGCCGCGACGCCGCACAGCAGCGCCACACAGCCCCAGGTCACAAGACCGGACCATTTGTCGCCCGCGAAGACGCCGCCAAGCAGAAGCGCCATGGCACCGCAACCGAGCGCAATCTCGGGCGTGGACGCCATAACGTCGGCGTTGAATTGGATCATGTCCACGGCGCTCATGGCACGGTCCCCGTCGATGCCGTCTCGGCGGTTTGGAGTTTGGTGTTGATGCCGTCGAGGGTCGAAACCACAGCCGTTCCCGTCATGTCGAAGATCGGCTTGGGATAGAAGCCGAAAAACAATGTCGCCACGACGAGCGGCAGCAACACGATGATTTCCCGAAGGTTCATATCCTCGATGTTGGCGAGAGATTTCTTGTCCATCTCGCCATAGACCACCCGGCGATAGAGCCATAGCGCGTAAGCGGCGCTTAAAATTACACCGGTCGTCGCAAAGATGGCGGCCCAGGTGTTCGCCTTGAAGGCGCCCACAAGCGACAGGAATTCGCCGACGAAGCCGCTGGTGCCGGGTAGCCCGACATTCGCCATCGTGAAGACCATGAACACGGCGGCATAGATCGGCATGCGGTTGACGAGGCCGCCATAGGCCTTGATCTCGCGCGTGTGCATGCGGTCGTAAATTACGCCGACGCACAAGAAGAGCGCAGCGGAGACGAAACCGTGGCTGATCATCTGAACCACCGCGCCGTCGACGCCTTGGCGGTTCAGCGAAAACAGTCCCAGCGTGACGAAGCCCATGTGGGCGACCGACGAATAGGCGATCAGTTTTTTGATGTCTTCCTGCATCAAGGCGACGAGGGAGGTGTAGATGATGGCGATGACGCTGAGCGCAAACATCAGGGGCGCGAAGTAGAGCGAGGCGTCCGGGAACATCGGCAACGAGAAGCGCAAGAAGCCGTAACCGCCCATCTTCAACAAAATACCGGCAAGGATAACCGAGCCCGCCGTCGGCGCTTCGACGTGGGCATCGGGCAACCAAGTGTGGACAGGCCACATCGGCAATTTGACCGCAAACGATGCTAGGAAGGCCCAGAACAGCCAATACTGCATGTCCTTTGGGAACTCATAGGCCATGAGTGCCGGAATGTCGGTCGTGCCCGCCGTGACATACATCGCCATGACGGCGACGAGCATCAGTACGGAACCCAGCAGCGTATAGAGGAAGAACTTGAACGACGCGTAGACGCGCCGCGGGCCGCCCCAAATGCCGATGATGAGGAACATCGGGATCAGGCCGGCCTCGAAGAACAAATAGAACAGCACGAGGTCGAGTGAGACGAAAACGCCGATCATCAGCGACTCGAGCACAAGGAACGCGATCATGAATTCCTGGACGCGCTTTTCGATCGATGTCCAGCTCGCCAAAATGCAAAGCGGCATCAAGAAGGCGGTCAGGATCACGAAAGGTAGCGAGATGCCGTCGACGCCAAGATGGTAGCGAATGGTGCCGCCCAGCCAGTTGTAGCTTTCCTCGAATTGGAATCCAGGCTTAGCCGCATCGAAGGCGGCCCAGGCGTAGAGGGTTAAACCAAAGGTGACCAACGTCGTGAACAACGCGATGCGGCGCGCCAGGGCGTCGCCGGCTTCGCCCTTTCCGGCCATCAATATCGTCAGCACGACGCCGACCAGCGGAAAAAACGTCGTTGCGGACAGGAGGACGCCGCTCATCGGGCGCCTCCTGCCGTGAACCAAGTCGCCAGCAACGCAACGCCGATCAGCATCGCAAAGGCATAGTGATAGACGAAGCCGCTTTGCAGGCGGACGATTTGCTTCGTCCAATCGACAATGCCGGCCGACACGCCATCGGGGCCCAAGCCGTCGATGATTTTGCCGTCACCCGTTTTCCAAAGGAAATGGCCGAGCCGTTTTGCCGGGCGCACGAACAGGAAGTCGTAGAGCTCGTCGAAGTACCACTTGTTGTAGAAGAACAAATAGAGCGGGCCTTGCTTGGCTGCCATCTGGGCCGGCCATTCGGGATGCTCGATGTAGAAATACCAGGCCGTTACGAAGCCCAGGAGCATGACGACGGCCGGCGAGAATATGACCCAATCGGGCACGTGGTGGCGCGCTTCGAGCGCCGTGTGCTCATGGACGTTGACGATGGCGCCGCGCCAGAACTCCATCTGCTCGTGGCCGATGAACGAGCCTTCGAACAGAATTCCGGCGAGTACGGCACCGGCCGCCAATATGACCAGCGGGATCAGCATGACAGGCGGTGAATCGTGGATGTGGTCGAGATCGTGCGGATCGCCCCGGTAACGCCCGTGGAAGGTCATGAAGATGAGGCGCCAGGAATAGAACGACGTCATGCCAGCGGCGACGATGCCCAGGGCGAAGGCGTACATGCCGACGCTTGAATGCGCGGCGTAGGCGCTTTCGATGATCGCGTCTTTGGACCAGAAGCCCGCCATGAAAGGGAAGCCGGTCAGCGCGAGCGTGCCGATGACCATCAGCGCCCACGTCGCCGGGATCATCTTCGCGACACCGCCCATTTTGCGCATGTCTTGTTCGTCGTTCAGGGCGTGGATGACGGAACCGGCGCCGAGGAACAGCAGCGCCTTGAAGAAGGCGTGCGTAAAGAGGTGGAACATCGCGGCCTTGTAAGCACCCACACCGGCGGCAAAAAACATGTAGCCGAGCTGCGAACAGGTCGAGTAGGCGATGACGCGCTTGATGTCGTTTTGAAACAAGCCAACAGTGGCCGCAAAGAACGCCGTCGTGGCGCCGATTACGGTTACGACCTCTAGGGCGAAAGGCGCCAGTTCAAATAGGGGCGAACAGCGACAGACGAGGAAGACGCCGGCAGTCACCATGGTCGCGGCATGGATGAGCGCCGATACCGGGGTCGGACCTTCCATCGCGTCGGGCAGCCAGGTGTGCAGCATGAACTGAGCCGACTTGCCCATTGCTCCCATGAAGAGCAGCAGACAAATCGTCGTGAGAATGTCGACGTCTTGACCTGCGAAACTGAACGTCTTGCCGGCAAAGCCCTTCGCTGCATCGAAAACGGTCGTGAAATCGAGCGAGCCGAAGACGAAGAAGATCGCCATGATTCCGAGCGCAAAACCGAAGTCGCCGACGCGGTTGACGATGAAGGCCTTGATGGCCGCCGCATTGGCCGAAGGCTTCTTGTACCAAAAGCCAATCAGCAGATAGGAACACAGACCCACGCCTTCCCAGCCGAAGAACATCTGGACGAAATTGTCGGCGGTGACGAGCGCCAACATCGCGAAGGTGAACAGCGAAAGATAGGCGAAGAAACGCGGCCGGTGCGGATCGTGGTGCATGTAGCCGATCGAATAGACGTGCACGAGCGACGAGACGCCCGTAACGACAACGAGCATCACGGCGGTGAGCGCGTCGATGCGGATCGCCCAATCGACCTGCAGCGTGCCGGAATCGAGAAACTGAAACAGCGGTACGAGCTTGGCTGCCTCCAGATGCGGCAACTCGAAGAAGAAGACGTAGAGCGAGAGGAGCGCCGAGAAGCACAAGCAAATCGTCGCGATGTATTCCGCCGCGTGATCGTTGATGCGCTTGCCCAAGAGCCCGGCCAGCAGGGCACCGAGCAGCGGCAGTAGGAGGATCGCTTGATAGACCACGTGCCCGCCTAGCCCTTCATGATGTTGACGTCTTCAACCGCGATCGTGCCGCGGTTGCGGAAATAGACGACGAGGATTGCAAGGCCGATTGCCGCTTCCGCCGCGGCAACCGTGAGAACGAGCAGCGCAAATACCTGCCCCGTGAGGTCGCCTAAGAACGACGAGAACGCGACGAGGTTGATGTTGACCGCGAGCAGGATCAGCTCGATCGACATCAGAATAATGATGACGTTCTTGCGATTGAGGAAAATGCCGAAGATGCCGATCGTGAACAGCATGGCAGCCACGGTCAGGTAGTGTCCGAGTGCGATAGGGGCCATGGCTAGAGTCCCTCTCCCGGGCGAACCTTACGAAGCTCGACCGCCTGTTTGCGGGTGCGTCCGATTTGAGCCGCGGCGTTCTGGCGCTTGACGCCCGCGCGGTGGCGCAGGGTCAACACGATGGCGCCGATCATGGCGACGAGCAGGACCATTCCCGCCTCTTGGAAGACGTGGACGTAGGTCGTGTAGAGGATACGCCCCAAGGCTTCCGTATTCGTGACCCCTGCTGGGGTTGGGTTCGCGGCGACGCCTGTCGCACCGGGCGCGATGGCCCACGAGCCGCCGACAAGTACGAGTTCGCCCAGAAGTACGGCGCCGACGGCGAGGCCAATGGGAACGTACGACAATGCGTCCCGCCGCAATTCGGCGAAATCGATATCGAGCATCATTACGACAAAGAGGAACAGCACGGCGACGGCGCCGACGTAAACGACGATCAACACCATCGCCAGGAATTCGGCCCCCAAGAGCACGAATAAAGCGGCGGCGTTGAAGAAGGCCAGTATCAGGAACAGCACCGAATGCACGGGATTGCGCGCGCTGACCACGAGAAGCGCGGCCGCGATGAGTACGGTTGAAAACAGATAAAAGGCGATGGTCGCCAACAGCACGTCGTTCCCTCAACTCTTTGCGGCAAGACCCTTCGCGAGGTGCGAGAGGCCGATCAGGCGTGACTCAGGTTGCATTCGTTCTAACGGTACGGGGCATCCAACTCCAGGTTCTTGGCAATCTCGCGTTCCCAGCGATCGCCGTTCGCGAGCAGCTTGGCCTTGTCGTAGAAAAGTTCTTCGCGGGTCTCGGTGGCGAACTCGAAGTTCGGTCCCTCGACGATGGCGTCCACGGGGCACGCCTCTTGGCAGAAGCCGCAATAGATGCATTTGACCATGTCGATGTCGTAGCGCGTCGTGCGGCGCGAACCGTCGTCGCGGGGTTCGGCTTCGATGGTGATCGCTTGGGCGGGGCAAATGGCTTCGCACAGCTTGCACGCGATGCAACGTTCTTCGCCGTTCGCATAGCGGCGGAGCGCGTGCTCGCCGCGAAAGCGCGGGCTCAACGGGCCTTTTTCGAAGGGATAGTTTAGCGTTGCCTTGGCGCTGAACAGGTACTTCAAGCCCAGCCAGAAGCCGGACAAGAAGTCGATTAGGAATAAGCCTCTGAGCCAGTTCGTCATGATGATCCTCAGGGCAGCTTATCGAAGGCCATGAGATAGCCCGCGGTCAGCACGACCCAGAACATCGAAATGGGCAGGAAGAACTTCCAGCCGATCCGCATGAGCTGATCGTAGCGGTAGCGCGGGACGATCGCTTTGACCATCGCGAAGAGAAAGAAAATGAACCAGACCTTGATGATGAACCAAACAATGCCAGGTACCCAGGTGAGCGGCGGGACATCGAACGGCGCGTGCCAGCCGCCCAAAAAGAAGATCGTCATCATCGCGCACATGAGAACGATGTTGGCGTATTCGCCCAGCATGAAGAGCAAGTATGGGGTCGAGGAATATTCGGTCATGTAGCCGGCGACGAGTTCGGATTCCGCCTCGGGTAAATCGAACGGAGGGCGGTTCGTTTCGGCCAAGGCCGAAATGAAAAACACGATCGCCATCGGGAACAGATGGCTGAAGAAATACCAGTTCTGCAGCCCGCCCGTTTGAGCCTCAACGATCGTCGAGAGGTTCAGCGAACCGGCGGTCAGCAGCACGGTAATAATCACGAAGCCGATGGAGACCTCGTAGGAGACCATCTGCGCCGCCGAGCGCAACGCGCCTAGAAACGGATACTTCGAGTTGGACGCCCAGCCGCCCATGATGATGCCGTACACGCCCAGCGAAGAAATCGCGAAGATGTACAGAACGCCGACATTGATGTTGGACACGACCCAACCGGCGTCGACAGGAACGACGGCCCAAGCCCCGAGCGCCAGCGTAACCGTGAGCCAGGGTGCCATCAGGAACACCACTTTGTTGGCGCCCGATGGAATAATGGCTTCTTTGAAGACGAATTTCAGGAGATCGGCGAAGGACTGCAGCAGACCGTAGGGGCCGACAACGTTTGGACCGCGCCGCATCCCAACGCCGGCCCAGATCTTGCGATCGAACAGTAGGATGAAAGCGATCATAATGAGCAGACCGACGAGTAGCGCGACCATCGCCAGCACAGGCAGGCTCGGTACCAGCCAGAACTCGATGTAGTTCCAGTAGATGTCGCGGAACCAAGCGGCCAAGTTGTTCGAAAGTTCGTTCATCGCCCTACTCCGCCGCCTGCGCGGTGCGCGGCTTGACGAACAAGGCGCTGCATTCGGCCATGACGTGGCTGGCACGCGCGACGGGGTTCGTTAAGTAGAAGTCCGCGATCGGGTATTGGAACGGCGACTTTGCGATCGTTCCGGCGACACCGATATTGTTCCAGATCGCAGCGTCGGCCCCCGGGTGGCCCGGCGCGCTATCCGCGACCGCAAAGTGCGGCGCGTCGGCGAGCATCGCTTGGCGCAAGGCGCCCAGATCGTCATACGGCAGTCGCTTGCCCAGAACGTCGGACAAAGCGCGGATGATGGTCCAATCCTCACGCGCGTCGCCCGGCGGAAAGCCGGCGCGGCGTGCGGCTTGTACGCGGCCTTCGGTGTTGACGTAGGTGCCGTTCTGTTCCGTGTAGGCCGCCCCCGGCAGGATGACGTCGGCACGATGCGCGCCGGCGTCGCCATGGCTTCCCTGATAGACAACGAAAGCCTTGCCGAGCTTCTTGGTGTCGAGTTCGTCGGCGCCGAGCAGGTAGACGACATCGACGTCGCCGCGTGACGCGGCCTCAAGAATGGCAATCGTGTCGCGTCCGCCTTTCTGGGGCAGAAAGCCGAGATCGAGCGCACCGACGCGGCCGGCCGCTGTGTGCAGCACGTTGAAGCCATTCCAGCCGCCCTCG
>JAIOQG010000269.1 GCA_021413465.1 Alphaproteobacteria bacterium
GGACCGATCATTGGGTCAACGCCCGCTCGGGCGTCCTCACCCTGCCCGGCACCACAGGCAGCTTCGAGAACGGCGTCGGCACCTTCGAAGCCGACGACGTCGACGGCGACAAGCCGATCCAAGTGCGCGGCGTCTGGGATCGCATCACGCCGAAATCCTGCCGCTGGTACCAAGTCATCTCGCGCGACGGCGGCAAAACCTGGGACGGCAACTGGTTCATGGATTGGCGCCGCGCCTGATGCGCACGGCGACCAACGACTCAAAACGGGGAATACAATGACGTCGACATTCAAATACCTCGCGGCAGTCGCCGCCGCATTCATCGTGGCCTCGTCCCTGGCAGCGCGAGCCGCAGAAGACTTGTCCGCCGCGACCGCCGCCAAACAACTGGCGGCCCTATTTGCAGCCAGCGACGAGGTGAACCTTAAACTCGTACCGCAAACCGGCCTCTCGCGAGGCGACTTGCGCTTTGCCGATCAATTCGGCGACCTGATCAGCGATGACTTCCACAAGGCCAACGAGGCTTCGGCGCGCGCGGATTTGGCGGCCCTGAAGAAGGTCGATCGCAACGCACTTAGCGGCAACGACAAGATGGCGTTCGATGCCTTCAAGTACAACGTCGAGTACATCGTCAAAAGTTACGACAACGGCCTGTACAAGATCGCTCAAATGCTGCCGCTCGACAGCGTTTTCGGGGCCCACATCCAATTCACGCAAGTCAACTCCGGCGCCGGCATCGCACCGTTCAACACGCTCAAAGACTACGAAGACGGCCTAAAGCGTATCGACGGGTTCGTCCTATATCTCGATCGGGCCGAACAAATGATGCGCCGCGGCATCGCCCAAAAGGTCACGCAACCGCGCGCGATTACGCAGGCCGTCGTTGCTCAATTGACCGAAGCGATCCAGGGCGGCGTCGAAAACAGCCCCTTCATCGGCCCCGTCGCCAACTTTCCCAAGGACATCTCGGCCGCAGATCGCAAGCGCCTGGGCGCAGCCTACCGCAACGCCGTGGGTACCAAGATTCTTCCCGCCTACACAAAATTGAAAAACTTCATGGCAAACGAGTACCTCAAAGCCAGCCGCGACGGTGCGCCGGGCCTGGTGGGCATCCCGAACGGCGCCGCCTACTACGAATACGTCTTGGAATCGTTCCTCACCGTGTCGGTCTCGCCCGGCCAAATCTTTGCCGACGGCGAAAAAGAAGTCGCCCGCATTCGCGCCGAGATGGAAGCCGTCAAACAAAAAGTGGGTTTCAAGGGCTCGCTCGCCGCGTTCTTCGACGACATCCGCACCAACCCGAAATTCAAAATCGCCACGAAGGCAGAATTCTTCGCGCGCTATGCCGAGATCAAGGCCAGGGTAGAGCCCTGGCTGCCGAAATACTTCGGCGTCATGCCCAAAGCGAAACTGGAAATCAAAGAAATTCCCGAAGACCAATCCGCGTCCAGCGGCTGGGCCTACTACCAAATCGGAGCGGCAGACGGCTCGCGCCCCGGCGCCTTCTACGCCAACGTATCGAACTTGCCGACCCGTACGACACCGCGCATGACCGCCTTGTTCCTGCACGAAGGCGAACCCGGCCACCATTTCCAAGGCAGCGTCGCCCAGGAGAACGAGCAACTTCCGGCCTTCTTGCGTTTCGGCTTTGCCGCCGGGCCCGGCGAAGGTTGGGCGCTCTATTGCGAATCCTTAGGCGCCGAAATGGGCCTCTATGACGACCCCTATCAATATCTCGGCCGCCTCGACATGGAGATGTTGCGCGCCGTGCGAATGGTCATCGACACCGGCCTGCACGCGAAAGGCTGGACCAGGCAACAGGCCATCGACTACATGCTGATCTATACCTCGCTCGACAAAAAATCGGTCGAGAACGAGGTCGACAGATACATCGTCTGGCCGGGACAGGCGCCCGCCTACAAAGTCGGCGAGCTTTTCATCCGCCGCCTGCGCCGCCATGCCGAACAAGAACTCGGCGCCAAGTTCGACATCAGACAGTTTCACGATCAACTGTTGACGACCGGCGTGTTGCCGCTTGCGGTTCTCGAAACGAAAATCGAAACTTGGATTCAAGCAAAGAAGAGTTGATCTCTCATGACCCGCACGCTTTACATCGGCAATAAAAACTACTCGTCCTGGTCGTTGCGGCCGTGGCTGTGCCTGCGTTGGGCAGGCATCGCGTTCGAGGAGCGCGAAGTGCGCCTGGATCAGCCGGGCTACGGCCGCCAAGCGATCGACGAGATTCTGAAAGTGTCCCCGAACGGGCGCGTACCGTGCCTGCACGCTGACGGCCACACGATCTGGGACTCCCTTGCCATCGCCGAATGGGCGGCGGAGGAAAAGCCAAACGCGGGGCTTTGGCCAACGGACCGGCCGACGCGCGCACACGCCCGTTCCGTCGTCGCCGAAATGCACGCGGGCTTCGCAAGTCTGCGCCGCGATCTGTCGATGAATATCCGAAGGCGCGTTGCCGTTTCGAACTGGCCCGCCGAAACGCGCGCCGACATCGACCGCATCGACGCCATATGGAGCGACTTGCGCACGCGTTACGGCAAGGCAGGCCCCTGGCTGTTCGGCGCCCGCACCATCGCCGATGCCTTCTACGCCCCGGTGGCAACTCGTATGCGTACCTACGGCGTCACGTTGTCGCCGCCGGCACAATCCTTTTGTGAAGCGGTCTTTGCGGACCCGGACTTTAGGGCGTGGGAAACGGCAAGCGTGCCCAACAGTTGGGACGCGTCGGGCTACTCCGTCATCGACGGGCTCTACGCGTGACGCAAGAAGAGCGCAACCGCGAAACCCATCGGCGCTTCGCCGTCGCCTGGAGCGAAAAAGACATCGACCTGTTGCTGCGCTGCGTCGCGGACGACATCGTCTACGGCGCCTCGGTCGGACCGGAACCCGGCACCACCTATCGCGGCAAAGCCGCCGCCGCGGAAGGCTTCAAAACCATCATGGCGCACGACCGCGGTCAAACCATGTCCGTCCTCAGCGCGGCTTTCCACGGCGACCGCGCCTATGTCGAATGGGCCACTAAAAGCAGCAACGGCGAAACGCGGGGCTTCGATGTCTTGGTTTTTCGGGACGGCCTGATAACGGTGAAAGACGCCTACCGCAAGTGCCGCGCCTGAAACTCCGACCAACGACGGGAGAACGACGATGCATCGCATCGACCGGCGTAAGTTTTTCGCCGCTGCCGCAGGGCTGACACTCGGCGCGCTGTCCCGCCGGTCGTCTGCGGCAACGGCGCCCGCACCCTGGCGGCAATTGCCGACAGACGCCTACACCGGCAAGCAGGACGACATCTGCTTCGTCACGAAAGACATCGGATGGTACGGCAACGGCGCGGGCAAGCTCTATCGCACCGCTAATGGCGGCGAGAGTTGGAACAAAATCTGGGAGCAGCCCGGCACGTTTATCCGTGCCCTGGGCTTCATCGACGAACGCAACGGCTTCTTGGGCAATGTCGGCACGGACTACTATCCCAAAGTCACCGACACTCACCCGCTCTACCGCACGCGCGATGGCGGCGCCTCGTGGACCAAGGTCGAGGCGCCGGGAATAGACATCGTCAAAGGCATATGCGGCATAGACATCCTGCAGCAGCAGCGCATTTTCCAAGGCGAGCTCCGCCCGGCAACGGTCATTCACGCTGCCGGTCGCGTAGGCGGCCCCGCCACGATGCTGCGCTCCGTCGATGGCGGTGAAACGTGGAGCGTTGTCGATTTGCGTCCGCACGCCGGCATGATCCTCGATGTAAAATTCTTTGACGCGCAAAACGGCCTCGTCTGCGCCGCAACCTCGGACGATGTCGAGAAGGCCAGCGCGCTCATCCTGCGCACTGCCGACGGCGGCGCAACCTGGAACCGCGCCTATCAATCGGCACGCCCGTTCGAGAATTGCTGGAAGATGAGCTTCCCGTCGCGCCAAGTCGGTTACGCGACGGTGCAAAACTATCAAGAAGGCGCCACCGCGCGCGTCGTGGCGAAAACCGTCGACGGCGGCATCACCTGGCGCGAATTGCCGCTCGTGAACGATGCCCAAGTGCGCGAGTTCGGCGTCGGGTTCCTCAACGAACGCTACGGTTGGGTCGGAACGACAACTTCGGGCTTCGAAACGCGCGATGGCGGCGAAAGCTGGTCACCGGTCGACATGGGCCGCGCCGTGAACAAAATCCGCATCGTTCAAGACGGCGACCGCTTCCGCGCCTTCGCCATCGGCGTGGGCATTCATCGCCTCGACGGTGCAAGCCCACCTCGCGCCTAAGCCTCGTTGTTCCCCAACCGCATGTCGGGATCGAACGGATAAAGCGGCCGTTTGATCCGCGTATACTTGAACAGCTTCAGGTCCGACGCTGTGCAACCGTCGCCGTCGCACATGACGATGTGCTTGGCGATCGGCTCGAAGCCGGCGCGAAAATGTTGGCGCGATTTGATCAGCACATATTTCTTGCGCGCCGGGTCGATACCGCAATGCGTGAACACGCCAAGGTCGTAGGGCTCGCTGCGCTTTTCCGACACCACGATCAGCATCTTGCCGGTGTCGAGCACCGCGGTGCGCCCCATGCGCACGATGTTGCCGGTCGCCATCGGCCCCGTCACTTTGAACTGCCCGTCGGTGATGCACTTAACCCGGCCCGACACCGTCAACGGCTTGCCCTTCAGCCCCATCGCCGGCATGTCCACCTTGCCGCCGAGCGCCAGCGTCACCTCGCCGCCGACGCCAGCCTCAATCATCTGCGCCACGCACCCCGGATCGCAGATCGGCCCCGCGCACGCATCTTCAAGTCCTTGGCGCATCGCCTCTTCGATCACGCTCATCACATCCTGCGTACCGCCCGACGCAGTGTTGTCGCCGTGATCGGCCAGCACGATCGGCCCGCCGCTCAGCGACTTTGCCCGCGCCACCTGCACCGGCAACGCTTCGGGCCGAAACAGAAATTCCTCGCGCCGCTCCCACGCCGTGTCGAGGATGCGGTTCATAATCACCTCGCCCTCCGCCGTGCGCCTGTCGCACACAAACACCGACGACAGCCCCAGGTGCGGAATATCGGCCTGCGGAAAGCCGCCGAACACCGACGCGTTCAACACCTCGCCCGAATCTTCCGCCGCATTCGCCATCCCCATCAACGTTCGCATCGGCTCGCGCGAGGGCGTGTGCACCAACGAACTGCTCATGATCGGCCGCTGGCCCCACACCATCTTCGGCGCGATCTCACGCGCCAACATACGCAGCAACGTGCGTCCCGCCCGCCGCGCCGTATCGGCCATATCGATGTGAGGGTATGTGCGATAGCCGGTGATGATCGTCGCGCCGCGCACCATCGCCTCCGTCATCTGCGCATGAAAATCGAGCGCCACCGCAATCGGCACCTCCGGCGCGATGGCACGAATGCGCCGCAGCAACTCGCCTTCGCCGTCGTCGAATGTCTGCGTCACCATCGCGCCGTGCAGCGCCAACAGCACGGCATCGCAACCGCGACCGACCTCCTCGACAATGGCCGTAGCCATCTCTTCGAACGCCGCATCCCCCACCGGCCCCGACGGATGCGCATCGGCCGCCATCGGCACGGTGAACTCGGCGCCGGCCTTGCGCGCCACCTCGATAAACCCACCCAGCGACGTATTCGTCCCCTCAGTCTCCGCAATCGCCACCGGCCCGCTCACGGCCCCCTTACGCGCGAACGACGCCATCGGCGTAGCCAAGGGCGAGAACGTGTTCGTCTCGTGCATCATCATCGCCACAACGAACTTCTTCGGCATGAAATCCTCCTCTTCGCGTTCTCAGAATATCCTGATGTTGACGGAAGGCGCGCGATTACGTTGGATGCCACGCTCCGCCGCCGCGGTGGTTGGATCGTTCGAGCTTTGCCTCGCGTCGGTCACTTTGGCAAACTCCGGCGGCGAAGCCTACAGGCGCCTCTCGGTGGACTTGCGACCTCCTGAATAGACGGTCATACCGCCCTTGCGGGGACTCCCGCCTGCGAACGGCGAACTTCTGCACATGAACCGCGAGAGACCGGCACACTGCACAATCAGGTCATTCGAGGCTACAGTGCGAACCGACATCTTTGGGGCGAGAGCGCCGCAAGAAATCGATCTCCAACCACTCACAAGGACGCCGCCATGTCGACCGCCCCGATCTTGCTCTTGACCGACACGCCGAGCGAGGCCGCGCAGGCCGTCATCGATGCTGGGCTCGCCGACTACAATGAAGAGCAAGCTGGCTACCGCGACGCCCGCGACCTCGCGGTACTCGTGGCCGACCCGGTCGACGGCCGCGTGCTCGGCGGACTCTTGGGACGCACGTCGCTCGGCCTCATGTTCGTCGACCTTGTATATCTGCCGTCCGATCTGCAGCGCGCAGGCGTCGGCCGCCGCATACTGCGCATGGCCGAGGAGGAGGCGCTGCGCCGCGGCTGCATTTCCGCCGTGCTCTTTACCATCAGCTTCCAGGCGCCTGAATTCTACGTGCTCCATGGCTGGCGGGAGATCGGTCGTGTGCCTTGTCTGCCAGCCGGCACGAGCCGGGTCGTTATGATGAAACAGCTGGCCTAGCGGCTGCGGTGAGTGCACGGCCGTTCGCGAACAACTGTCCGAGTTGCGGCGAGTTTCCACACCGCCTAGGCCCTAAACAGCCACTCGCCCGGCAAATTGCGTGATCATCTCTCCTGCAGCAAGCGTGTGACGAACTTGGCGCGCGACGACCGGTCAATCTAATAGTCTGCAGGGCGCGGCTTTCGAAGTTTTCGAGTGGGCAACGAATTGGCTGCAAAGCAGTCCTTGCCGCTTGCACTTTAATGTCTAATCTTCCCAATCTCGGCAAGGAATGAAAGTCATGAGCGACGCCGTCGGTCCTGGCGATTTGGTGCTCTGCGTCAACGTCGCCCCCAATCATGCCACTGGACGGCCGGTGCCCCTGGTCGCTGGGGAGACTTACCGCGTCATCGCGGTGATGGAATTTGCCTGCCCGTGCGGACGCTCCGACGCTCTGTTGGATGTCGGCGTTGATTTCGCGTGGTGCCAAACCCGCTTCCGGCTCCTGCCCAAGCCCAAGGCCGAAAGCACACCGCGCCGCGTTTCGGCGCCCAAAGAGAAAGAGACGGTTCGGTGAACCGCCCGGCCATATTCAGCCAGTGTGCTTGAGAATATCGCCGGAATGTCCGCCACAACAAAGCCATGCTACAAAGCGCGACGCATATTCGACGCAGGGATTTCCTTCATGATCGCCGCCATTAAAACCGTCTTCTACTTCGGCCCGCTGCTGTTCGCCTTTGGCTTCATCGCGCCGTTGACGGCAAAAATTCTCGAGCGCGCGGGTTGGGACTTGCCGCTCGGCATCACACCGCTGATCGCCGGCCTTGTCCTCGCCGCAGTCTGGGGCGGCTACGCGCAGGTGAAGGGCCGCTGGATATGAGCGCCGTCGATCTGCGCACGCTGTCGCAAGCCGAACTTGTCCAACGCGAGCGCGAAATCGCCGCGCGCCACATCGATAAGTTCCCGTGGCTAGCGGTCACCTGGGCCTTCACGAATTTCGCCGTTTGGCTGTCGCTATGGCCGCTCGTCATGACGGGCACCTTGCCGCTGTGGGTCGCGTTCCCGCTGGCAACCCTCAACATCATGCTCTCGTAT
>JAIOQG010000270.1 GCA_021413465.1 Alphaproteobacteria bacterium
AAGGCGTTCGCGAGGCCTTCTTCCTTAGCGACCTGGCGGATGTTGTTGCCATAGTCGAAGGTGGCGATGCCGCGTTTGGCGAAGGCCAGCATTGCTTCGACGTGCTCCTTGATCGAGGCGCGGGCGGCGCGTTCGACACCCGTGGGGTCCGTTTGAATGCGGCTCTGCCATTCGTCGACGGTCCAGCCTTTGGGGCAATAGCCGTTGATCGGATCGTGCGCCGAAGTTTGATCGGTGACGAGATCGGGCTTGGCGCCGCGCTTGACGAGTTCGGGATAGATGTCGGCGGCGTTGCCGAGCAAACCTACCGAGAGCGGCTTTCGTTCGGCGCAGGATTTTTTGATCAACGCGAGTGCTTCGTCGAGCGAGGCAGTCCAGGTGTCGAGATATTTCGTTTCGAGGCGCTTCTCGATGCTGCTTTGGCGGCACTCGACGGCGAGGATCGAGGCGCCGGCCATGGTGGCGGCCAGTGCTTGCGCGCCGCCCATGCCGCCAAGGCCCGCGGTCAGGATCCATTTGCCGGAAAGATCGCCGCTGTGATGTTTGCGGCCGGCTTCGACGAAGGTTTCGTAGGTGCCCTGAACGATGCCTTGGCTGCCGATGTAGATCCATGAACCGGCCGTCATTTGGCCGTACATCATGAGGCCTTTGCGATCGAGTTCGTTGAAGTGGGCCCAGGTCGCCCAATGCGGCACGAGGTTCGAGTTCGCGATCAGCACGCGCGGCGCGTCCGTGTGAGTACGAAACACACCGACGGGCTTGCCGGATTGGACGAGCAGCGTTTCATCGCTCTCGAGTTTGCGCAGCGACGCGACGATGGCGTCGAACGCGGCCCAGTCGCGCGCGGCGCGGCCGATGCCGCCATAGACGACCAGTTCGTCGGGGTTTTCTGCGACTTCCGGGTCGAGGTTGTTCATGAGCATGCGCAACGGCGCTTCGGTCAGCCACGATTTGGCGCTGAGTTCGGTTCCGCGCGGGCTGCGGACGGATCTGCTGTTTTTGCGGCGATCGATTGAGACCATGGGTTGCGCGTTTCTTTCGTTGTGGGCGCAGTCATAGCCGAACGGGTGCCGTAGTTCAGCGTTTATGGGTTCGCACGCTTGTGGACGGTGCAGGCTTCGGCCGCATTGAAGGCCTGTCAACCTCCTCAGGAGCCGCAACCAGAACGTTTCTAGAGGTTATCGAGCAACTTTAAGTATCCACAGGTGAGCGCAAGCATAGCGTTAGTAAACAGCTTGGCCCGTACCATTGCGTGCAGAACGCCCGAATCACGCGAGTTACCTCGCTGGCGACGCAAACCAAGGGTTGTCAATAAATCTTATTGAGCCAACTACACGGCGAGCACTTCCCGCCACTCCCTTGAAACGGGTGTCGGCGAAGTTTGATTGGTTGGCAGCCGAGCGGCTGACCCTCCTTAACCTCATTCGTCACTTCGCCTCAGAAGATGCTGAATAATAAAGGTTTCAAAAGCTGCAGGCGGCAGCGGAGGGGTTGCCATTGTCGCGACATTCAACGGCATGCGCGTCGCCGCGCTCTGATTGGCGCTGGGCGAGGCACTCAACTCCTGACTGTGTCAAACAGGTATTGAACTGTGCTCGAATCACAACACCGCTAACCTAAACTCTGATTCATGAAGGCGGTGTGCTCAGAAACGCGATGATTCCGGTATTCAAAACAGTGCGTCTCAGTATTGTTCCCCACAGGTGGACGCAAGAACCAGTTGGGGGTTTCAATGGCCACGAATTCAATATCCGTGACGGACACTCAAGTTACGGACTCATTGGTTTCGATCGCAGGTCCAATTTTCGCAGCCGTTTGGTCTGAGAAGAAAGGCCGTAGACAGTTAATCGTGCATTGCTCGACTTCCGCTCATCAGCGTGAATTGAAGGGCAGTATTTCTCATGCCTTGAGACATATTGGCGTTGAGCACGTCACCATTCATTTTCATGCGTCGGCGAGCTTGCTGTTTCCGCGTAGTCTTGAACGCCTGATCGCAAAATTCGGCGGGGAAAAGATCGTATACGATCCGACCCAATCGCTGTCGCGGGCACAGGCGCTGGTTACCGCAAGTCATGCCGTTCGCGCAGCGTTGGGCCATTTGGTGCGCGGTCTCTACTACGCGCCCCAACTTCGGACGTTCTACGTTTCGCTCGAGACGGCGCGCGTGGCTGCCGGAGAGAAGCTCAAAGTCGCCGAACTCGCCCGCATTGAGCAGGCCGTGTTGAAGTCGGTCGGCGCTGCGTTTTCGCCGGCCGCCGGCGACTGCCCA
>JAIOQG010000271.1 GCA_021413465.1 Alphaproteobacteria bacterium
AGCTCAAAGTGCTGCATCCGCGCAAGGAGGCCGTGCAGCTCTTCTTTGTAATCAAGCAGACCGACCAAAATGGCACCCGTGAGCCCCGCCGCGAGCAACTCTCCGACACCCGCCAGCGCACCCAGAATGAAAGTTAGAAAAGCTGCCACTTCCGTTGTGGCACCTCTGTCGCCGCGCACATCCACGGACTGCGTTGCATACCCGATCGCGATAATCGCAATCACGCCCAACGCGGCGGCACCGGCAAACAACGGTCCGAACCGGTCGAGACCAATTCCCACGGCAAACCCAATGAGCGCCAAAATGGCAAAGCTTCGAATGCCCGTCTCGCGTTTGCCCGAGGGCTCGCTGCGTTGCCTCCATCCGCGCTCCAAGCCGACGCCAAGCCCAATCGCCAGCGCCACCCCAAGCCGTAGGTAAATTTCGGTTTCCGCCATATCGGGGACATCAAACCTGTATTTTCACGGATGATCTAGCCGCAACCATCCAAAGCCTGGCAAACTTCCCCGTCTGGTAACTATACCCCAATCGAACTCGGCGCCTCTAACTCTGCGAAGGCCGCAAATGACCAAGCCGGATAACGTCATTGTCCTACTGCTCGACAGCTTAAACCGGCACATGCTGGGCGCCTATGGCGGACGAGAATTCGCAACACCCAATATCGACCGCCTGGCAAAGCGCTCTATCGCCTTCGGTAATCATCACGCGGGTTCGCTTCCCTGCATGCCGGCCCGCCACGACATTTTGTGCGGCGCGTGGGACTTCCTCTGGCGCGCCTGGGGCTCGGTGGAGATTTGGGAAGACGCGATCACCTATCCTCTGCGCAAGGCGGGTGTGGTCACTCAGCTTATCTCAGACCACCCGCATTTGTTTGAAACCGGTGGCGAAAACTACCACGTCGATTTCACCGCCTGGGACTATCAGCGCGGCCACGAAGGCGACGCCTGGAAAACACGACCCGACCCCAGCTGGGCCGGCGCGCCGCGCTTCGGCCGGCCGCACATGCCCTATGACGATTCCCGCGGCTGGTTCCGCGGCGAAGAGGATTTTCCAGGTCCCCGCACAATGCGATCGGCCGCTAAATGGCTCTCCGATAATGCCGGGCACCACAAACGTTTCATGCTCTTCGTCGACGAATTCGATCCGCACGAACCCTTCGACACCCCCGAACCCTACGCCTCGATGTACGACCCCGACTGGAAGGGCCCGCACATGATTTGGCCGCCTTACATGCAAAGCGCCATTGCCAAAGGAACGCTGACCGAACGCCAAGGCCGCCAAATCCGGGCGCAATACGGCGCCAAACTCACCATGATCGACGCCTGGCTCGGTCGCGTTCTAGATGAGATCGATCGCAACAATTTATGGGACACAACGGCGGTCATGCTCTGCACCGATCACGGTCACTATCTCGGCGAGAAGGACATGTGGGGCAAACCCGCGGCGCCGATCTACGACACGCTGGGAAAAATACCGCTGCTTGTCGCGTGGCCGGGCCAAGCCCCACGCCGGATCGATGCGCTCACCACCAGCGTAGACTTATTCGCAACCTTGGCCGATGTCTTTGGCGTCGAGGTTCGCCAACGAACCCATGGCAAATCGCTCATTCCTCTGATCGACGGAACCGCGAACAAGGTGCGCGATTACGCCTTGATGGGCGTTTGGGGCCGCGAAGTGCACATCACGGACGGGCGCTGGAAATACGCGCGCGCACCTGTGTCGAAGAACGAGCCGCTCGCGATGCTGTCGAACCGCTGGTCGACCATGCCGACACACGTGCTCAAAAGGGAGCAGGAACTGCCGCTGCCG
>JAIOQG010000295.1 GCA_021413465.1 Alphaproteobacteria bacterium
TTGAACAGAAACGTTTGATCCGCGAGCTGCAGCGGATCGCCGTGGTTGAAATTGATCTCGACCTGGGCGACGCCGTCTTCGTGGATCAAACTGTCGATGCCGATTTCCTGGGCTTCGCAAAAGTCGTACACGTCTTCAAACAGCGGATCGAATTCGTTGACGGCATCGATCGAATAGGCTTGGCGGCCGGTTTGCGGGCGGCCCGATTTGCCGGCCGGCGGCAACAACGGATAGTCGGGATCGATGTTTCGTTGCGCGAGGAAGAACTCGAGTTCCGGTGCGACGACGGGGCGCCAGCCTTTCGCTTCGTAGAGGGCCAAGATATTTTTTAGGATCTGGCGCGGGGCAACGGCGACGGGCTTGTCCTTGCGGTCGGTACAGTCGCAAACGACTTGGGCGGTGGGTTCGCGATACCACGGCACAATGCAGATCGTGTCGGCGTCAGGCGCGAGGATCATGTCCGGTGCCTGGTAGGTCAGTTCCTTCGTGTCGGCGTCGGCGCCGGTGACCATCTGGCCGAAAACGCTTTCGGGCAGACGCAATGTGTCGTTGTCGAGTCCTGAAAGAAATTTGTTCGTGGGCAAGATTTTGCCGCGCGCGATCCCGGCCATGTCGGGCACCAGCAGCTCGACCTCGGTGATGCGGCGTTCTTTCAGCCATTCTTTCAGTTCGGCGCGGTTGCGGCTCATCGTGCGGACTCCGCGCGATCGCGATGCGCGCTTACGGCGTGGCCGAAGGCCGCAAACAGCGCCTTCGAAAAATCATTCTCCCAAAAGCGCCATTCGGGGTGCCATTGCACCGCGAGTGCGAAGCTTTCGGCATCGCGCGCGCGCAAGCCCTCGACCTGACCGTCGGGCGCGACGGCCTCGACGGCAAGCCCCTGGCCGACGCGATCAACGCCTTGACCATGGAGCGAGTTGACCTTGATCGAGGCTTGGCCGGCGATGGCTTCCAAGCGACCGCCCGGCGTCAGAAATACATCGTGCGCCGGTGCGTATTGGATTGCGAGCGGTTGCGTTTTGTCTTCGCGGTGATCGATGCGGCCCGGCACTTCTTCCACGTGCTGAAAGAGCGAGCCGCCATAGGCGACGTTGAACTCTTGGAAGCCGCGACAGATGGCGAGCAAGGGGATGCCGCGGTCGACGATGCGCCGGATCAGCGGCAAGGTGGTGGCATCGCGGCGTTCGTCCTGAAGGACACCTTCGCGCGGCTTGGGGCCGTCATAGTGTTTGGGCGACACATTCGAGGGTGAGCCGGTCAGCAAAACACCGTCGAGCGTTGCGAGCAGTTCGTCGATCTCGATCGGATTTTCGAGGACGGGGATTAAAAGAGGGATTGCGTGGGCGCCATCGTGGACGGCAGAGATGTATTTTTCACCGACCGCATGAAAGGGATGAGGCCCAATCATGCGGAGATCGCACGGGATGCCGACGATCGGTTTTCTGGAACTGCGGGTCATGTTTCAGCGTTAGCACCGCGCGACCCGCAAATTGCGGCAGATCGAGGCGGCGTCACTCGTCCTTTCGGCGAAATTTGTCGACGTCTTTCAGAATGAAGAGTTCCGGCGGCAACGTCACCTCGGTCTTCGCATTCTTCAAGGCGATCATAGTCTGCAAGCCTTGCGCATCGGTAATAATCCATTGGCGCAGTTCGGTCGCGGGGTAAGCGAAAATTAGGGTTACCGAACCTTTAAGCGGGCCCGATTTCTCGGTTGCCGTGATGCGCAGGGTTCCGGTTTGACGCTCAATCGCGGTAATGCGCGGATCCGTCGTCAAATCGATGTTTTCGCGCAGGATGATGTTCAATGGGTTTTCGACCAGCGGATAGCGGTCGACCGTGCGTAGTTTGCTGTTGGCCACGGCGATCGTCGCGCCATCCGACACGATGAGGTAGGGGCTTGGCGGCGCGTATTCGAAGCGCAAGCGGCCAGGCTTGCGGGCGTAAACCACGCCTTGGTCGAGTTCGCCGTTGGGACCGACCTGGACGAAGCTGGCCTGAAGCGAGGTGATCGCGTTCAAATAGGCCGAAATTTTCGAGAGATCGGCCGCATCGCGGGCGTTCGGAGCGGCAGACGCGGTCTGGGAAGCCGCGACAAAGGCGGCGACCAGAAGGGCAGTGATTTGCATGAGCTTGGACGAGAGCTTGGACATGGGGTCAAAGCCTTTAAGAAGGGACTGTGGCGAAACGAAGATGGGCGCGCCCTGGCGGGGCGCCTGCACTCGGTCCAGAATAACATGAAACAGGGGGGCGGCCATTAAATGATTGAAAGCTGCCGTGGTTGCATTTCGGGGGAAAAATGGACGAGCGCATCCAGAAGTTGCTGTTCGACCCAGGCGGGCCGCTGGGTCTCACGGATGGATTTTATCAGAATGTAGTCGCGGAGTTTGGCGGGTTCATCCTTGCGGCGGTTGTGTTTTCAATCGTCATCCCAATCGTCATCGATGGGCGGCAGGCGCGTAAATGGCAGCCCGCGCGCGTGAACTTCGGACAGGAGCTTTTGCATCTGCACGTCGCATTCGGCGAGGCGTTATTGCGCTTCGTGCGGACACCGGCCGGTGCTGCGCGGTTGCGCGCGGCCGACGTGGTGGACAATGCCTACCGCGCCTTTCCGACGCTGACGGGGTTGTACGGATACGCTCTTACCGCCGATATCTCGCGCGAGGCGAACGACTACATGCGATTGCTGCGGGCTTTGCGCGATTGGGCTTACGAGGCAGCGCATCCGGAAGATGTCGGCTTTGCAGCCGTGGAGCGTCGCGTGCCGCAGACGCGGGAGATGTTCGCGCAGGCGAACAAAGAATTCAAAGATGTGCTCGACGTTTTGCGAGTCAGTGGGTTCGACGACGTGCATTGGCACAAGGACATGATTGCAGAATTCAGCGCCGCGTTCGACGCTTCGCATGCGGCGGCCAAGCATCACAACAAGCACTGACGCGTTTGCCAACGCTCGTCAATCGTGTCTGCCGCTGTGATCGCCGACGAGGACTTCGCGCTTGCCGGAATGGTTGGGCGCTGAGATGACGCCTTCTTCTTCCATTTTTTCGATGATGCGAGCGGCGCGGTTGTAGCCGATTTGGAGGCGGCGCTGGACGTAGCTGGTCGAGACTTTACGGTCGCGCGAGACGATGGCGACGGCTTGGTCGTAGAGATCGTCGCCCGAGCCCTCACCTTCGCCTTCCAGCAACGACGCGGTGTCGGGTTCTTCGAGTTCTTCGGTGATGGCGTCGAGGTAGGAGGGCTCGCCTTGCGACTTCAGGAATTTCACGACGGCTTCGACTTCCTCGTCGGACACGAAGGGCCCGTGAACACGACGGATTCGGCCGCCGCCTTCCATGAACAACATGTCGCCTTGGCCGAGAAGTTGTTCGGCGCCTTGTTCGCCCAGAATGGTGCGGCTGTCGATCTTTGAGGTGACCTGGAACGAAACGCGCGTCGGGAAATTTGCCTTGATCGTGCCGGTGATGACGTCGACCGATGGACGTTGCGTCGCGGTGATGATGTGGATGCCGGCAGCGCGCGCCATTTGCGCTAGGCGTTGAACGGCGGCTTCGATGTCTTTGCCCGCGACCATCATCAAGTCCGCCATTTCGTCGACGACGACGACAATGTAGGGCATGTGGTCGAGGGGAAGCGTTTCTTCCTCGAAGACCGGTTCGCCGCTTTGGCCGTCGAAACCCGTCTGAATGGTGCGTTTTAGCGTTTCGCCTTTGGCCTTCGCGCGGGCGATGCGTTCGTTGTAGCCCAGGATGTTGCGCACGCCGACTTTGGACATGCGGCGATAGCGATCTTCCATTTCGCGCACGGTCCATTTCAGTGCGACGATCGCCTTTTTGGGATCGGTAACAACGGGCGACAGCAAATGCGGAATGCCGTCATAGGTCGAGAGCTCCAGCATTTTCGGATCGATCATGATCAGTTTGCAGAGCGAGGGGGGCATCCGATACAGCAACGACAGGATCATCGTGTTGATCGCAACAGACTTTCCCGATCCGGTGGTTCCCGCGATCAACAAATGCGGCATGCGGGTGAGGTCGGCGATGACCGGATCGCCGCCGATGTTCTTGCCCAAGGCAAGGACGAGATGCGCTTGTGTGCCTTCGTATTCGTGGGTCGATAGGAGATCGCGCAGCAAAACTTTCTCACGACGCTGATTGGGAAGTTCGATGCCGATGACGTTGCGGCCGGGCACGGCGGCGACGCGAGCGGACACGGCGCTCATTGAGCGGGCGATGTCATCGGCAAGCGAAACGACGCGGCTTGAACGGATGCCGGCGGCGGGTTCAAATTCATAAAGCGTGACGACCGGGCCAGGGCGCACTTGGGTGATCTGGCCGCGCACGCCGAAATCGGACAGTACGCTTTCGAGCATGCGCGCGTTTTGTTCCAATGCTTCGTCGGATTCGCGCGAAACGGTTTGGTTCGTCTTGGCTTTCTCGAGCAGGGTCAACGGCGGGAGTTGATATTCGGACTGGGCTTCGAGGCGCAGTCCGGGTTGCGATTCGAGCGCCTCCCGTTTGCCTGGTTTTTTTATTTCCGGGCGCTTGACGCGCGCTTCGCGAACGATGGGCAGAGGTTCGTCGCTGTCTTCTATGTCATCGGGCGTGACTTCGATGTCGTCGGCGATGACGCTGGGTTCGCGGCGTTCAATCCGCGTGGTTTTGCGGGGGAAGGGCGATGCAAACATGCCGCGGAACGACGACGCTAAGCCGCGAAACGGATTTGCGATCGAGAGCGGCGGGAGAGCCGGCAGGCTCAGCTTCAACGGATTGAAACCCAGAGACAGAATATACAGCATCAGCCCAAGTACGCCCGCCGCGACGCCGCTGACGGGACTTGCGGTCGGAATGCCGAACGACTCCAACATGTGCGCGACGGCGGAGAGCGACATGTCGCCGAAAGCGCCACCGAGGCCCGCATGCGTGTTCGAGTTGAGAAGCGAGGGGAAGAGCGCCAAGAACATTGAGAGCAGAACGGCCGATGCGAGCCAAGCGAGGGTGCGCATCAGCAAGCGCAAACCGACGCGCCCATCAATGAGCCAAAAACCCCAGGCGAGAAGCGGTAGGAAGGTGATCCAGGCGAAGAGCCCCAGCGACTGCCACAAGGCATCGGCGATGTTGGCACCCCAGGGTCCCAGCGCGTTTTGTGCCACTGCACCGGATGCGTTGTTCCAACTGGGGTCGTTCGGCGAGTAGGTGACGACGGCGGCGGCGGTCGATACTGCCGCGACGATCAACGCAAGGCCGACAAGACGGGCGATGAGGCGCTTGGTTGTGCTTGCCACGGCGTGGCGCCAGCCGGCCCATTCTTGCGGCAATAGCGGCACGCGATTGCTGGTGCCGAAAACGCCGAAAGCCGATTGCATTTCGCTCATCGCGTGACCTGTCTTATTGCGCGCGACTATGACTCGCGGGACTCGCGGTCAAAGGATGC
The DNA here is from genome assembly GCA_021413465.1 of Alphaproteobacteria bacterium. GTDB lineage: Bacteria > Pseudomonadota > Alphaproteobacteria > Micropepsales > Micropepsaceae > SZUA-430. The sequence goes on from JAIOQG010000295.1 coordinate 5,431, forward strand.
GGGCGAACCTATCCAATGCCTCAGTCGTCGTTGCGAAGTCGTTAACTAAAGCCACGCGAATGAAGGATTTTCCAGGATTTCCTTCCGGCGTGTCGCGCGCAAGATATTGGCCCGGCAAAACCCTAACGCCGCCTTCACGCCAGAGCTTTGTGGTAGCTTCGATGCCGTCGCCGACGTCGAGCCAAAGGAAGAAACCGCCTTCGGGTAAACGAAAGCTAAAGCGGTTGCCCAAGCGGTTCTGCGCGAGGGCGAATTTCGCCGCGTAGAGCGCGCGGTTTTCTTCGACGTGGGCTTCATCGCTCCAGGCCGCCGTCGACACGGCCGCGATGGGAAGCGGGAGTTGGGGGCCTGCGACGTTGCGAAACTCGCGGAAGCGCGCGATCAATGCGGCGTCGCCAGCGACGAAGCCCGAGCGTAGGCCCGGCAGGTTCGAGCGCTTCGACAACGAGTGGAACGCAAGCAGGCGCGCGAAATCCTTGGCGGCGCTGCGCCGGACCGTCAACGCGCCTACGGGTGGCGTTCCCGCGTAGATTTCCGAATAGCATTCGTCGGCAAAGATCGTGAAGTCGAATTCGTCGGCGAGCTCGAACAGGCGTTGCCACGTGCTCTCGCTCGCGGCGGCGCCTTCGGGATTTGAAGGCGAGCACATGTAGACGACCGCCGTGCGCGCGAGCAAATCGCGTGGCAGGGACGCGAAGTCGGGCAGGAAATTCGTTTCGCGCGTGGCGTTGACGTAGACGGGCTCGGCGCCTGCCGACAAAGCGGCGGCTGCATAGCATTGATAGAATGGGTTGGGGATCAGAACGACCGGTTTCTGTCCGCGCTTTTGATCCGGCACGGCGACAAAGGCGGCGCTAAACAGACCTTCGCGCGTGCCGACGAGCGGGAGAATGTGGCGATCGGCATCGATGGCGGCGTTCAAAGCGTAACGACGATTCAGCCAGGCCGCGATCGCTTTGCGCAACGGTTCGGGTCCGACGATCGGCGGGTAGCGCCCAAAATCTGCGGTGTGTTGGGCGAGGATTCCAGCGACGAAAGGCGGCACCGCGTGTTGGGGTTCGCCGATGTGCATGTGGATCGGCGCCGCGCCGGGGGGGAGGCCTTCAAGCAGTTTGTTCAGTCGCGTGAACGGCGACAGCGGTAGTGCATCGAAGCGCGACATGTGCGGCCATCTGTTGGACCGTTCGAGTATAATCCATCGTGCACAAAAGCGAAGGGCGCTCCGGCGTTGGCCGAAGCGCCCCGCTGACGGGTTATGCGAGCGTACCGCTTCTAATGAATGCGCTCGCCGTGTTGCGTCAGGTCGAGGCCTTCCATTTCCTCGTCTTTGGTGACGCGCAGGCCGATGGTATATTTCAGGGCCATCAAGATCACGAAGGTTACAATCGCGCAGTAGACACCCGCGACGAGAATGCCTTGGAACTGGATCAGGATCTGACCGGGATTGCCGTCGATCGCTCCTTTGCCGAGGCTGTTGATACTCGACAAGGCAAAGACGCCGGTCAAAACGGCACCGACGGCGCCGCCTATACCGTGCACGCCAAAGGCGTCGAGCGAGTCGTCGTAGCCGACCGCGTGCTTCAACCAAACTGCGCCGGCGTAACAGACGGCGCCCGCGATGAAGCCGATGTAGAGGGCGCCCGACGGATCGACGAAGCCTGCGGCCGGCGTGATGGCGACGAGGCCCGCAACCGCACCGGACAGCATGCCGAGGACGCTTGGCTTTTTCTGGAAGATCCACTCGACGACCATCCAGGATAGCGCCGCCGCAGCAGACGCGATTTGCGTGTTGGCCATGGCGATGCCGGCAAGGGCATTGGCGGCTACGGCGGAACCGGCGTTGAAGCCGAACCAGCCGACCCACAGCAGCGATGCGCCGATCAGGGCGTAGAGCAGATTGTGCGGCGCCATGTTTTCCGTGCCGTAGCCGACGCGCTTGCCGAGGACGAGGGCGCAGACAAGGCCCGCGATTCCGGCGTTCAAGTGCACGACCGTGCCGCCGGCAAAGTCGAGTACGCCCCATGTGGCCAAGAAACCACCGCCCCAC
>JAIOQG010000296.1 GCA_021413465.1 Alphaproteobacteria bacterium
CGCCTGCGCGAGGCCGAGCCGAAACTCGAAATCATGCCGGGCCACGACCCGGACGCCTTGGATCATTTCCTAAGCGCGGGGTTGTTGATCAAGGGGTTCAAGTAAGCCCTTCCCCAAGGATCCCGCAAAAAGGACTTGCCAGGGCTTCGTAATTATAGTGACATTAGAAGTGTCATTATCTTAGCCTTGGCGGAACCCTCATGCGCGCCACCATCAGCCGGACCGTCAGTTCCATTGTCACAAGCCCCGGTTTGCGCGCTGCCCGCCGGGGGTGGCACGGTCTCGGCCGCGCGCTCGGCGGCCAAGCGGTGGTGCATTACTTCCACCAGCCCGACGATCCCTATTCGCAGCTCGCAGCCCAACTCCTAAAACCGCTCACCGACGCCTACCGCATCACGCTGCAATCGCACCTCGTCTCCCCGCCCGACGCCTCGGCCGCGCCCGAACTTGAAAAGCTCAACCGCTTGGCCCGCGACGACGCAGCACTGCTCGCCCGCGCCTATGGCCTGAACTATCCGGCGCCCGACGCCGCACCCAAAGATGCCGGCGCCAACGGCGACGCATTGCGCAAACGCCTCGGCCATTATCTCAGCGCCATGTTCTATTTCGAGGGCGAATGGTACTGGGGCGTCGACCGCCTGCACTTCCTCGAAGAACGCTTGCACGCCGTCGGCCTGTCGAAATCGAAGGGCCCGTTCAAACCCATCGCGCCGGTGAAAGAGGTCGCGTTCTCAGGCAAGCCGGGCAGCGCCAAAGGCGCCACGCTCGACTATTTCCTGTCGTTCCGCAGCCCCTACACCTATCTCGCCGCGCCGCGGGTGCGAAAACTGGCTGAGCACTATGGTGCCGAACTGCGCCTGCGCTTCGTATTGCCGATGGTCATGCGCGGCCTGCCGGTGCCGCAGGTCAAGCGCCTCTACATCACGCTCGACACCAAGCGAGAGGCGGAGCGTCTCGGCATGCCGTTCGGCACCGTCGTCGATCCCGTCGGCCGCCCAACGGAACGCGGCCTCGCCGTTCTGCATCACGCGATAAAAGCGGGAAAAGGCCCCGAGTTCGCTGAATCCTTTTTGCGCGGCGTCTTCGCTGAAGGCATAGACGCCGGCTCGGACAAGGGCTTGCGCAAACTCGCCCGCCGCGCCGATCTCGACCACGACCTTGTCGAGCGCGCACTTAAGGACGAAAGCTGGCGCCAGGTCTCCGAGGCCAACCGCACCGAGCTTTTCAGCCTGGGCCTTTGGGGCGTACCGTCCTTCCGCGTCAACGCGAACCGCCCGCACTGGGGCCAAGACCGCCTCTGGGCCATCGAACAAGAATTGCAGCAACTCGACGGGAATAAAAGATGACGCCGACACCCATCACCCTCAGCGGCGCGCCGGGCTCGCCCTACACGCGCAAAATGGTGTCGCTGCTGCGCTATCGCCGCATCCCATACAAGCTGCTGCAATACGGCATCGCCGGACCGCCAGGCTTGCCGCAAGCCAAGGTGCGCCTGCTGCCCACGTTCTACCTCCCCAATGCGCAGGGCGAACTCGAAGCCATCGTCGACTCGACGCCGATCATCCGTAGGCTGGAACAAGATTTCGAGGGCCGCTCGGTGCTGCCCACGAATCCCGTGATAGCCTTCATCGACTATCTGCTCGATGACTACGCCGACGAGTGGCTGACCAAGGCGATGTTTCACTATCGCTGGCACTACAAGGCCGACGAACAAAAGGCCGGGCAAATCCTGCCGCGCTGGTCGCGCATCACGGCCTCCGACGAAGACATGGCCGCCGCGTCAAAGTTCATCGCCGAGCGCCAGGTCTCGCGCCTCTACGTCGTGGGCTCGAACAACACGACCGCACCCGTGATCGAAGCCAGCTACGAACGCTTTCTCGACCTCTTCAACGCCCACCTGAAACACTTCCCGTTCCTGATGGGCAACCGCCCCGGCGCCTCGGACTTCGCAACCTTCGGCCAACTGACCCAGCTCACCCACTTCGACCCGACGCCGATGGCCGTCACCTTGGCGAAGTCGCCGCGCACCTATGCCTGGGTCGAAATCTGCGAAGACCTCTCCGGCGTCGAGCCGAAAGAAAGCGATTGGCTCGACGCGGCCGACATTCCAGCGACCACCATCGCGCTGCTCAAAGAATTCGGCCGCGTCTACGTCCCGGCCCTACTCGCCAACGCCAAAGCAATCGCAAGCGGCGCCGACACGTTCGAAACCGAAATCGACCACAAACCGTGGAAGCAGCAGACCTTCCAGTATCAAGCGAAGTGCCTGCAATGGATCCGCAACGCTTACGCCGACCTTGGCCTCAAGGATCGCACCGCCGTCGACCAGATTCTCGCCGGCACAAGCATCCCCACGCTCTTTCAGAAATGAGCCCGGCATGATCACACTCTACGGCGCCCAAGTCTCGCTCTACACCGGCAAAGTGCGTTCCTATTTGCGTAAGAACGCCATCCCGTTCGCTGAGCGCTTTCAGTCGCATCCGCGCTACCGCGACGCGGTTCTACCTGCGGTGAAAAACCGGCGCATCCCCGT
>JAIOQG010000297.1 GCA_021413465.1 Alphaproteobacteria bacterium
TGGGCGACCCGCATGCTAAGAACGGCCCATCGCCATTCGCATTGCATCGAGGAAACGCAAGCCCATGACCGCCTATTCCTGCTTCCACGTCGAAACCAAGGACAAAGTCGCGCATATTCAGCTCAAGCGGCCCGAAGCCCTTAACACCATGACGCGCGCCTTCTGGAACGAACTCCCCGCGATCGTGAACCAAATCAACGACGAGGCGTCGGCCCGCGCCATCGTCATCTCCTCCACCGGCAAGCATTTCTCCGCCGGCATGGACCTGTCGGTCTTCACCGGCGGGCAGGGCACGGCGGGGGAGGGTATCAAAGCCGAAACCGGCCGCGTCCGCTCGAACCTGCGCCACGAAGTCCGCCGCTTGCAGAACACGTTCGGCTGCCTCGACGAGGCGCGCATGCCGGTCCTGATGGCGGTCCAAGGCGGCTGCATCGGCGGCGCCGTCGATCTCTCGACCTGCGCCGACATGCGCTACGCCACCAAGGACGCCTTCTTCGTCATCCAGGAAATCAATCTGGCGATGACCGCCGACGTCGGCACCTTCCCGCGCCTTTGCCATCTGCTGCCGCAAGGCATGGTGCGCGAGCTCGCTTATTCCGGCCGCCGCCTGATGGCGAAAAAGGCCTACGACCTCGGCTTCGTCAACGAACTGTTCGACAGCCAGGAACAGATGCTCGCTCACGTCATGGAACTGGCGCGCGAAATCGCCTCGAAGTCGCCGCTCGCCGTGCACGGCTCGAAGGTCATGATCAACTACGCCCGCGACCACTCGATCGCTGACGGCCTCGACTACATCGCCACCTGGCAGGCCGGCATGTACAACCCCTCCGTCGACATGATGGAAAGCTTCAAGGCCAAGCAGGAAAAACGCGACCCAATCTACGACGACCTGCTGCCGCTGCGGAAAATGATGTAAGCCGCCATGACAACGATGACGGCGCCTGCGGGCTACAAGCCGGTGCTCAATGAGTCCGGCTTCAACAAATATGTCGGCCCCGTTTGGCAAGCGCCCGACGGCTCCGATTTCCTCTTCGACATCCGCGAAGAACATTTGAACGGCGGCGGCGCATTGCACGGCGGCATGATGATGGCGCTGGCCGACATCGTGATGGGCCGCACCGTGCGCGATGCGCTGGACGGCGCGAAGGCGCTGACGATCTCGCTCAATTGCGACTTCATCGGCCCCTCCAAATTGGGCGAGCGCATCAGAGGCACCGCGACGATCACGCGCAAAACGCGCTCGATCGTCTTCATCAACTGCGAGCTCAAAGTCGATAGCCGGATGATTTTGACCGCGACCGGCATCTGGAAAATACTGGGGTCGGAATAACAATGTCCGGCTACAACGCAACCCCGCTCAAGCCCGCCCGAAACATCCCACCGCCCGCGGGCTGGCGCCCCGCCGAACAATTCGACCCCTTCGAAGCCTATCTCGGCCCTTACTTCGACCGCGACGTCGATGGCGCCAAGGAATTCGCCTTCCTCATCGACGACCGCCACACCAACGCCCAAGGCGTGGCCCACGGCGGCGCCCTTCTCACCTTCGCCGACGCGGCCTTGGGTTACGCACTGTGGGACGCAACCGATCGCGCGCCCTGCGTCACCGTCAGCCAGCAAAGCAGCTTCCAGTCCTCGGCGGTCGCTGGAGACCTCGTCACCTGCCGCCCGGAGATCGTCCGCAAAACCCGCGAAATCGTTTTCATGCGTGCCGATTTCCGCGTCGGCGATAAAATCGTCTTCACCGTCACGGCGATCTGGAAAATCTGGCCCAAGACTTAAGTCGTTACCAAAGTCCTAATCGCAACCACGCCTCCATGGTTAAGGATTTGCAACACATCTCTGCGAAGCTGCGCAGATGGGCGAGACAAACACCTCCGCAGAATTGGTTCTGGGCACGGCGCAACTGGGCATGCCCTACGGCGCCGCCAATCGCACCGGCCAGCCGAGCGAGCAAGAGGCAAAACTAATCCTGCGCTCGGCCGTCAACGCCGGCGTACGCTGGATCGACACCGCTGCCGCCTACGGATCGTCGGAACAACGCATCGGCGCGGCGCTCCCCGGTTCGCTGCGCGTACGCACTGCGACAAAGCTCTCGCCGCTCGACGACATCGATGAAAGAACGACGCCGGGCGAAATCAGATGGGCCGTCAGAGACAGCGTTCGCCGCTCCTGCACCCGCCTCAAAGTCGACCGCCTTGAAGTGTTGATGCTCCATCGCGCCGCCCACCTGACCGCGTTCGACGGCGCCATCTGGCACGCTGTCAAAGCCTTCCGCGACGAGGGCGCGATCTACGATCTCGGCGTTTCCGTCTACGCGCCGGAAGAAGCCCTGCAAGCCATCGCCGACCGCGATGTTCGCCATATCCAACTTCCGTTCAACGCCCTCGACTGGCGCTGGCGCGAAAGCGGCGTGATCGAAGCCTTGGCCAAGCGCCCGAACGTCACCGTGCACGCCCGCAGCGCGTTGCTGCAAGGCTTGCTCGCCGCCGGCCCCGACGCACACTGGCCCGACCTCGAAGGCGTCGATGCAAGTGAAATGCACGCGCGGCTCGTGCGCACCGCCCGCGACCTCGGCCGTGACAGCATCGCCGATCTCTGCCTCGCATATGTCCGCGCGCAATCCTGGATCGACGGCGTCGTCGTCGGCATGGAAAGCCTACAGCAGTTGGCGCTGAACCTCGCTTTGTTCAAGCGTCCGCCGCTCACGCAAGACGAAGTCGCCGCGGTTGACGCAAGCTTGCCGCGAGCGACCGAGCGCCTTCTGAACCCGGCCCTCTGGGCCAAGGCCGCATAGTGGTGGCCGCGCCCGCCATCGTCTACGACCGCATGTTCCGCCTCGACGGCAGAACCACATTCATTTCGGGCGCAGCCGGTCATCTCGGTCAAGCGATGGTGCGCGGCTTTTTAAGCGCCGGTGCGCGCGTGATCTTGAACGGGCGCCAAGCCCCACGCCTCGACGCCTTGCGCGCCAAGCTGCGACACGAAGGCTTCGACGCCGACGCAATCGCCATCTGCGCCTTCGACGTGCGCGACGAAGCGGCACTGGCACGCTGCCTTGCCGATCTACCGCGCCTCGATGTTCTCGTGAACAACGCCATCACGGTCGAAATGGGCACGATCGAGACCTCGTCGCCGGAACAATTCGCAAGCGCCTACGACAGCGGCGTGCGCGCCGCATTCGCTGCAATGCGCGTCGCCGAACCCGCTTTGAAGAAGGCCGTGGAAGCCACCGGCCACGCCTCGGTCATCAACGTAGCCTCGATGTACGGCGTGGTCAGTCCCGATCCATCGATCTACGGCACGACCGGATTGAACAGCCCGCCAGCCTACGGTCCCGCGAAAGCTGCCCTCATCCAACTCACGCGCTACATGGCATGCCACTGGGGACCCAAGGGCATCCGGGTCAACGCCATCGCACCGGGACCCTTTCCGCGCGACGCGTTTCAACGCGAGCACCCCGAATTCACCTCGCGACTCGCCGCAAAAGCACCGCTCGGCCGCGTCGGTACACCGAACGAAATCGCGGGCGCCGCTGTCTTCTTAGGGTCGGACGCTTCGACCTACGTCACAGGCGCCTGTTTGAACGTCGACGGCGGCTGGACCGCGTGGTGAGACGATGACCGACAACCGCCTCGACTATTTCAAACGCTGGATGCCAAAGCCCGCCGCAACGGCCGCCGCCCAAGGCGCCCGGCTAATGAACACGGTGTTGCGTCCTCGCGCTTCCGATGCTCTTGCCTTTTATCCGAAAGAACTCAAAGACCGCTTGGCCTCGTTCCCGATCGCCCAAAACATTGGCGAGCGCGCATTAGCCGAACTGTTGCTGCACGCGCAATGGTTCTCGTTGCCGGGCGGCGCCGTGCTCACGCGCGAAGGCGATAACGATCAGGCCGTGTTCATTGTCGTCGGCGGTTCGCTCGGCGTATTCACGAACGACGACAAAGGCAACGATCACTTCGTCGCCAACGTGCCGGCCGGCGAAACGGTCGGCGAAATGTCGGTCATCGCCGGCGACGCGCACGCGGCCAAACTAGTCGCCTTGCGCGACAGCGAATTGTTGCGCATCGGCAAGCGACAATTCGAAATCCTGTTGGCCCGTCATCCGCGACTGTCGATGAATCTCATGCGCCTGCTTGTGCGCCGCCTGCGCCAAACCACGCGGCGCTCGACGAAGGTTCAGCACGCCCGCACGATCGCGCTGGTGCCGCTACATGCCGGCATTGATCGCCGCGCACTTGGCGCAAGCCTCGAGCGCGCGTTCGCCGCCATGGGAATCAAGGCCGGTGTGCTTGCGCACGACACCGCATCGGGTGAGGGCGACTGGTACGCACGCTTCGAACACGATCACGACATCGTTCTCTATCTCGGCGAAGCGTCGGAAAGCCAGTGGACGCAATTGTGCCTGCGCCAAGCCGACCGCATATTTCTAGTGGCGCGCGCCGGTGAAACATTGCCCAACCATTGGCGCACGCCGGAGTCCCTAGGCCGCCTGAAGCGTCAATTGCCCGAGCTGTTGCTGCTCAAAACGTCGAATGCGCCCGGCATCTCCGATACACCCGGCGGAATGAACGGTCCCTACGGCTTGCATCACTATGTGCGCGAGAATGACAGCTCCGACATCGCCCGTTTCGCGCGCATGTTGGCCGGCCGCGCCGTAGGTCTTGTGCTTGCTGGCGGTGGCGCCCGTGGCTTTGCTCATGTCGGCGTCATCAAGGCGTTGCGCCAAGCCGACGTTCCGTTCGACATTATCGGCGGTGCCAGTATGGGCGCGGTCGTCGCGGCCGGCGTCGCCATGGGATGGGATCACGAAGAACTTTCGCGCCGCGTGCGGCATGCTTTCGTTCAATCGAATCCGCTGTCCGATTTTACGCTGCCCCTCGTCGCCGTCTTGCGCGGCAAGAAAGTAACAAGACTCCTGCACGAACACTTCGGCGACATGCGCATCGAAGACTTGCACCGTACGTTCTTTTGCGTCTCGTCGAATTTGACCTTGGGCCGCGCCAACATCCACAACGACGGACTTGTGTGGCGCGCCCTGCGCGCGACGGTCGCGATCCCCGGCCTTTTGCCGCCGGTCATCCAAGAAAAAAATCTGCTCGTCGACGGCGGCCTCATGAACAATTTCCCCGTTGACGTGATGACGACCTACGCGCAAGGGCCCGTGATCGGCGTCGACGTCGCTGGAAACGAAAATCTGGTTGTCGAAGCCGAAAATTTCAGCGAGCAACCCTGGCTCAAACTATTCCAGCAGCAACGTCGCGGCGCGCCCTCGATCGTCTCGATCTTGATGCGTTCGGGCACGGTCGGCAACGAAACCCAACGCCGCCAAGCGCGCGAACAAACCGACCTTCTGTTCGATCCGCCGATGCCAGGCATCGGCTTGCGCTCATGGAAGTCCTTCGATCAGGCCGTCGAAGCAGGCTACGCCCACGCCTCGCGATTGATCGATGCCGACGGCCTGGCCGTGCTCGGCGCCAGCCGAGGCCAAACGCACGCCTAAGCGAACACCAAACACGATCCGCCGTTCCACCCTACGAGACCGCTTCGGCGACACCCGCGAGCGCCTGCCCGACGGCGACGGTCACGACACTGACGCGCCCGTCGTTTGCCGCCGCAGCCGATACGATACCCCGCGCAAAATCGGCCTGCATCTCGCAGTACCACAGCGTGTTCGACCCATTGTGCCAAATAACGTCGCCGCGCCGTTCCCACCCCATCGCGTAGGTTCCGCCGAACGGCGGCGTGTGCAGCATCTGCCAGCTGTCCCCGCGCAAGAACGCCGACCGCGTGCAATGCTCGCCGAGATACTTGAGCAAGTCGTCGAACCCGACATGCACGCGGCCCGCAGGCCCCAGCACGGCAGGATTGTCATTCACGGGTGCGCCCGGCGGGTAGGGCTCCAGCGTGCCGGATGCGCCCGCCGCATGCCCGACAGGCTGGTCGTTCGCACCGGGCGTGCCCGGTGCGCCGAACCCTGCGCTGGTCATCTTCAAAGGCGCGAATACGTGGTCTTGGATAAGCGTTTCCCATGGCGCCCCGAGTTTCGCTTCCAGCATCGCACCCGCTACCACATAGCCCGAATTCGAATACTCGAAGTGGGCCCCTTTCGGCCCCACCGGCGCACGCGCGAGCGCCGTTCGCGCAAAGGCGATGCGGTCGCTGCGCGCGTCGGCGCTGATCCGTGGGAACTTGATGAGTTCCGCCAGATCGAAATTCTCCGCAAGCCCAGCTTGGTGGCTCAGCAGGTGACGATAGGTGACATCGCGATACTCCGCTCGGAGCCCGGGCATAAGTGCGCCGAGTGTCTGACCGACCGTGTCGTCCCAACCGATCAGCCCCGACTCGACGGTACGGGCTACCAAAGTCGCCGTCATCGACTTCCCGCACGAGCCGATGTGCCACTTGTCGCTCGCCGTTGCCGCCTGGGGCTTGCCCACTGCGCGCACGCCATCGACGAAAGCAACACGCCGCCCATCACGCTTCGCCGCCGCCGCAGCC
>JAIOQG010000298.1 GCA_021413465.1 Alphaproteobacteria bacterium
CCAAGGCCGTGCCGGGCGCATTTCGTTTCCCTTGCCCAAGAAGCTGACACGGTTTGAAGTCGATCCGCGCGACGCTGCGGCGGAGCCTGGCGGCAATGGGCCTGTGCTCTACAAGGAATGGCGACTCGACGGGGTCGCGAAGCTTGGCGGTACGCTGGCGGCGCGCGGGCAATGGGCGCATGCGAGTTTGGTGCTGCACGGCCGCGGCAATAGTTGCACGTCGGCGGACGATTTCACCAGTTGGACGTTGTCGGTAACCGGGCAGCGGATCCGGTTCCGCTTTTTGGGCATGACGGAGCGGTAAGTCTACCGTCGAGCCACCGGCGCGGCCTCAGGTCAGTGTGCCTTGCGAACGATGACGTTGCCTGCCGAATAGCCGGCACCGAACGAGCAGATGACGCCGTGGTCGCCGGGCTTTAGGTCGTCGCTGTATTTGTGGAAGGCGATGATTGAGCCGGCCGAGCTTGTGTTGGCATAGGTGTCGAGGATGACGGGGGATTCGCCCGGCAACGGATCGCGGCCCAAGACTTTGCGGGCGATGAAGTCGTTCATGTTGATATTGGCTTGATGCAGCCACATGCGCTTCAGCGATTCCGGCGCGACCTTTTCGTCGGCGAGGTGACTGACGATCAGTTCGGCGACCATAGGCACGACTTCCTTGAAAACTTTGCGCCCCTCTTGCACGAAAAGCTTGTCGGGCTTGCCGATGCCTTCGGGCGCGGCGCGGTTCAAGAAGCCGAAATTGTTGCGGATGTTGTTCGAGAATTGGGTTTTGAGACGAGTACCCAAAATCTCCCACGTGTGCTTGCCGCGTGCCTTGTCCATCGGTTCAAGCACGATGGCAGTGGCGACGTCGCCGAAAATAAAATGGCTGTCGCGGTCGCGGAAATTCAAATGGCCGGAGCAAATTTCGGGATTGACGACAAGGGCTGCGCGGGCGTTGCCGCCGCGGATCATGTCGCTGGCTGCTTGCATGCCGAAGGTCGCCGACGAGCAGGCGACGTTCATGTCGAAGCCGAAGCCTTGGCAGCCCAGCGCGTTTTGCACTTCGACGGCGATAGCCGGATAGGCGCGTTGCAGGTTCGAACAGGCGACGATGACGCAGTCGATGTCGGCGGGTTTGCGCCCGGCGCGGTCGAGCGCCTCCTTGGCGGCGGTGACCGCCATCTCGGCCAGGATCGAAATTTGGTCGTTGGGGCGTTCGGGTATGCCCGGCCGCATGACGTCGGGGTCGAGAATGTTGTCTTTCTCGACGACGAAGCGGCTTTTGATGCCGGAGGCCTTAAAGACGAATTCGACGCTCGATTCCTGGAGCGGCTGTGTCGACCCCGCGGCGATGCCGGCCGCGTTCGACGCGTTGAATTTTTTGACGTAGGCGTTGAAAGAGGCGACCAACTCGTCGTTGCTGATCGAGTTGGGCGGTGTGTAGAGCCCGGTGCCGCTGATTGCGATGGCCGTCAATGTTAACCTCGTGATGCGCTTGTTGGTTTAGGGCTGTTTAGCGCATTGCAAGGCCGCGTGCATCCCCTCAATGTCCGCCGCATTGGACGTGGACCTAGGACAAACGTGACGGAACGAAAGAAAGCGCTGGTTTTGTTTTCGGGCGGGCAAGATTCGGCAACGTGTCTGGCGTGGGCGCTCGATGCGTTCGACGAGGTGGAGACGGTCGGGTTTGCCTATGGGCAGCGACACGCGGTGGAGCTCGAATGCAGGGATCGTTTCGCTGTTAAATTGAGGGCGCGCTTTGCACAGTGGGCCGTCAAAATGGGCGGCGATCACACGCTAGATCTGTCCTTGATCCAGGCGTTGGGCGAAACGGCGCTGACCAGCGACAGCGAAATAGCGATGGGCAAAAATGGGCTGCCGACGACATTCGTGCCGGGGCGCAATATTCTCTTCTTTACGGCGGCCGCGGCGCTCGCTTGCCGGCGGGGGATCAAGCACCTGGTCGGCGGTATGTGCGAGACGGACTATTCGGGCTATCCCGATTGCCGCGACGACACGTTGAAGAGTTTGCAGGTGTCTTTGAATTTGGGACTCGACGCGCGGTTCGTGATCGAGACGCCGTTGATGTGGCGCGATAAGGCGGCGACCTGGGCCATGGCGTACGAACTGGGTGGGCAGGCATTGGTCGATCTCATCGTCGAGGAGACGCACTCCTGTTATCGCGGCGACCGGACACAGCGCCATGCGTGGGGCTATGGCTGCGGTGCGTGCCCGGCCTGCGAATTGCGGGCAAACGGTTGGGACCGCTATAAGGCCGCCGGTTAAAGTCATGACATACGCGGTCAAAGAGATTTTCTACACGTTGCAGGGCGAAGGCATGCGCGCGGGGCGCCCGGCGGTGTTTTGCCGGTTCGCGGGCTGCAATTTGTGGTCGGGGCGTGAGGAAGATCGCGCGGCTGCGGTCTGTAAGTTCTGCGACACGCAATTTGTCGGCACGGATGGCGAAGGTGGAGGGAAGTTCTCGACCGCGACAGATCTGGCGCGAGCGGTGGCGGCGCAGTGGCCTAGTCTTGGTGACGGCAAACGCTATGTCGTGTTCACGGGCGGCGAACCGTTGTTGCAGCTCGATCGTGCGCTGATCGATGCTATGCACGCGGTGAAGTTCGAGATTGCGATAGAGACCAACGGCACCATCGAAGCGCCGGAAGGGATCGATTGGATATGCGTGAGTCCGAAGGCCGGCGCCGAATTGGTGCAGCGGCGGGGCGACGAGTTAAAGCTTGTTTACCCGCAAGCGGGGGCGGAGCCCGAACGGTTTGAAGCGCTGTCGTTCGCAAATTTCTTGCTGCAGCCGATGTGGGGCGAGAATACGACCGAGAATATGCGCGCGGCGGCGCGCTATTGCATGGCGCATCCGCGTTGGCGGCTCAGCGTGCAGACACATAAGTGGATTGGAATACCGTGATATCGATCAGCAAAGAGTTTCGTTTCGACGCGGCGCATTTTCTGCCGACGGCGCCCCAGGGGCACCCGAATTCGCGGATGCATGGGCATTCGTTCGCGGCGGTGTTGACCCTCGAAGGCGATGCCGACGCCGCTCATGGCTGGGTGCGCGACTTTGCCGAAATCGAAGCGGCAGTCGGCGATTTGCGCGCGCGGCTCGATCATCACGTGCTGAATGAGATCAAGGGGCTTGAGACGCCTACGCTCGAACGCATCGCGCGGTATGTTTTCGACGCCCTGAAGGACGAGCTTCCCGAATTGGCGTGCGTCACCGTTCGCCGCGACTCGCTCGGCGAGTCGTGTAGCTATCGGAGGGCGTAATGGCGAAGGACAAAAATCTGACGCAGCTCGGACAGGTTTCGAAGTTGCCGGCATCGCCAGACGCGGCGGTGCTTGAGCGGGTTTCCAATCCGCATGCCGACGCAGACTATTTGATCCGCTTTGCGGCGCCTGAGTTTACAACTCTGTGTCCGGTGACGGGGCAACCCGATTTCGCGCATCTTGTCATCGACTATGCACCGGGAAAATGGATCGTCGAATCCAAGTCGCTGAAGCTGTTCCTCGGGAGTTTTCGCAATCACGCGGGGTTTCACGAGGACTGCACGCTGCGGATCGGAAAGCAGATCGTCGAGGCGATCCAACCGAAGTGGCTGCGCATCGGCGGCTATTGGTATCCGCGCGGCGGCATACCCATCGACGTTTTCTGGCAGACGGGCAAGTTGCCGGCGGGCTTGTGGGTGCCGGAGCAGGGCGTTCAACCATATCGTGGCAGAGGTTAGCTATGCCGGCAGCGTTGGAATTTTGGTTCGAATTTGCGAGCACCTATTCCTATCCAGCGGCGTTCGCGGTCGAAGAAGCGGCGCGCGAGCGCGGCGTCGAGGTGAAGTGGCGCTCGTTCCTGCTTGGTCCGATCTTTGCCGCGCAAGGGTGGAACGACTCGCCGTTCAATATCTATCCGGCAAAGGGCAAGTATATGTGGCGCGATCTCGCGCGCATCTGTGCGGCGCAAGGTTTGGCGCTGAATCATCCGTCGCAGTTTCCGCGCGGCAGTATGTTGGCGGCGCGGATCGCTTGCCGTTATGCGAACGAAACGTGGGCCGGGGCGTTCGTGCGGCGGATCTACGAAGCGAATTTCGTCGACGATCTCGATATCGCGTCGCCCTTTGTTGTCGGGCAGATACTGTCGACATTGGGGCAAGTGCCGGCCGAAATTATGAAGTCGGCGCAGTCACAGGAAACGAAGGACGCCTTTCGCGCGCAGAATGATCGAGCGATCGCGGCCGGTTTGATCGGGGCGCCGTCCTATGTCGTCGATGGCGAAGTTTTTTGGGGCGGCGACAGGCTCGACGCCGCGCTCGATTGGGCGTGTGGGAAGCGTATACCGGCCTAGCGCTTTTTCTGCCCCAACTTTGCGCATTCTTTGTGGCGGAAGCAGTCGGTCATGTGGTCGTTGACCATGCCGACGGCCTGCGCGAAAGCGTAGACGATCGTGGGACCGCAGAAGGTGAAGCCGCGTTTTTTCAAGTCCTTCGACAGGGCTTCGCTCATGGGCGTTTTGGTGGCGACTTGCTTCATCGATGCGTGTTGGTTTTGCACCGGCTTGCCATCCACGTATTTCCAGAGATAGCCCGAGAAGCCGCCGGGCTCTTTGTCCATGATATCGAGATAGGCGCGGGCGCTTTTGATGGTGCCTTCGATCTTGCCGCGATGGCGGATGATGCCTTCGTTCTTGAGTAGTTTTTCGACTTTGGCGTCCGAATAGCGCACGATTTTTTGCGGTTCGAAGCCGTCGAAGGCGAGGCGAAAGTTGTCGC
Organism: Alphaproteobacteria bacterium; assembly: GCA_021413465.1. Lineage (GTDB taxonomy): Bacteria > Pseudomonadota > Alphaproteobacteria > Micropepsales > Micropepsaceae > SZUA-430. The sequence goes on from JAIOQG010000298.1 coordinate 4,764, forward strand.
GTTTTCTCAATATCGTGATCCACGACAGGCCGGCTTGGAAGCCGTCGAGGATGAGTTTCTCGAAGAGCGCGCGGTCGTCGTATTCGGGGACGCCCCATTCTTCGTCGTGATAGGCGACATAAAACGGATCGACGCCCGGCCAGGCGCAGCGCGTTTTGCTCATGGATGATCGTTTCCGGCGGTGAGGATCAGCGGATAGAAGGGGCGTCCGATTTCGACGGCGATACCGTCCGCGTTCGCTTCTTTCGCGTTGCCCAAGCGATCGAGACGGATGCTGGCCATGCCTTTGGTTGCGAACGTGCCGCGCAGTTCGCCGATGTCGATGCCGTGGAGTTTGAGTAAGGTGCCGGCGGCCGGTAGCGAGGACGCGGCGCTGACGGGAAGCAATCGGCGCCGAGCGCTGGCGCGGTGTTTCATGCGCGACGTCAGTTCTTGGCCGACATAGCAACCCTTCGTGAAGTCGACGCCGTGCAACTCTTCGAAATTGCAGTCTAGCGGAAACAGCGTTTCCGGAGGAATGTCTACTGCCGCGTCGGGTACGCCCAAGGAAAGCCTCAGTGTCGTGTATTCGCTTTGCGGCTTCAGGTCGAAGCCGCAGGCGCGAAAATCGGCTTCGGCGGTGGTTGCGGTCAGGATCGCCCGGTGCCCGAGTTCAGGCAGACGCGGGTCGGCGATGAGGATGTTCGGTTCGGGAAGCCTTGCAGGTTTGCCCGGCGGAAGCGCGACGACGATTCGTTCGGCCGAGCGATCCGCAACCGTTACTTTGGCGCGGAGTTTGTATTTCTTAAGCCGGTTCGCGAGATCGCTTGCGTATGCGGCCACGACGTCGAGCAGGTAACCGTCCGGCGTCGCCGAGATTAGGAAATCATAGATGATCTTGCCCTGCGGCGTCAGCAGGGCGGCATAGATGCCGCTTGCTCCGCCGACCTTCGAGATGTCGTTGGTGATCAATCCCTGCAAGAAGCTTGCGGCGTCAGACCCGGCGACTTCGACAATCCCGCGATCTTTCAGGACAATGGCATAGGCTTCGGTCATGGCCGAGAAGTAGGCGGTTAGCGCTCGCCTTGGCAAGGCAAGATGCCGTGATTTTTGCTCAAGATATTTGCGCGTGGCGCGCTTGCGCAATCCGTATTGGGCACCTATAGCGTTTGCTGATCTTTTCGATCGTCCGGGTGAAGTGTCGATGAGCGGCGTTGCGGGCTTTGTGACTGCCACCGGCGCGCCGCCGAATGCGAAGCTGCTCGACGATTTGTTCGCGGGGATACGGCACCGCGGGCGCGACGGCGAGGGGCGCTATGTCAAAGGCGGCGTGGGGTTGGTGCACGCGCGCTTGGCCATCGTCGATTTAAAGGGCGGGGCGCAACCCTTTTTGGGTCCGAACGGCACGGCTTTGGTTGCCGACGGCGAGATCTACAATTCACCCGAACTGCGGCGCGAATTTCCGGGAGCGACGTTCGCGACCCAATCCGATTGCGAAGTGCCGCTCCATGTCTACAACAGAGATAAGCTGGAGTTCGCGCGGGCGTTGCGCGGCATGTACGCGATGGCGCTTTACGATCCTGCGGAAGCGTCGCTCTTGCTGTCACGCGACAGTTTCGGGATCAAACCGCTCTATTATGTCGAGACACCGCAAGGCTTGGCTTTTGCTTCCGAAGCGCGCGCGCTGCTGAAGGCGCGTTTGGTGCAGCCCGCTATTCGCAGCGAAGGGGTGAACGAACTTCTGCAGCTCCAATTCACAACGGGGCGCGATACGATCTATCCCGGCATCAAACGCGTGTTGCCGGGTGAAACGCTGGTCGTGCGCCTTGGCAAAGTTGTGGCGCGTCATCGCATTGCGTCGCCGATCGAAGGCGAGGTTGAGCGCATGAGCGAGCGCGAGGGGCTTGAACGGCTGGGTCGGGTGCTTGCCGACAGCGTCGACGTGCATCGGCGGGCCGATGTTCCGCTTGGCATCTTTTTGTCGGGGGGGATCGATTCGTCGGCCTTGTTGAGCGTCTTGGCACGGCAAAGCGACAATCCGGTTAGGGCGTACACCGCGTTCTATCCCGGCGCCGAGGTGGGTGACGATCACGACTACGCGGCAAGGGTGACGCGGGCGGTGGGCGCCGATCACATTATGGTGCCTGTAACGGCGCAGCAATTCTGGTCGCGGCTGCCTGCCATCGTGGCGGCGATCGACGACCCGGCTGCGGACTATGCCATCGTCGCAACATATCTTTTGGCGGAGGAGGCGGCCAAAGACGTCAAAGTCGTGCTCACGGGCGAGGGCGGCGACGAACTCTTCGGCGGCTACGGGCGCTATCGCAGTGTCGTGCGATCGATGTGGTTGGGCGGCCGGGCCATGCGCGCCAAAGGCCATCTTGAGGGTTTGGGCGTGTTGCGCGACACGGGCCCCGCATGGCGCGATGGGATCGTTGCCGTCGAGCGGCGCTTGGCGGATGTGCCGGGCACAAGATTGCAGCGCGCGCAAGCCCTCGATTGCGCAGATTGGCTGCCCAACGATGCCTTGATCAAGCTTGATCGCTGTTTGCTTGCGCACGCCGTGGAAGGGCGCGTGCCGCTGCTCGACCCTATGATTGCGTCGCTGTCGTATCGCTTGCCGGACGAGTTGAAGATCGCCAGGGGGACCGGAAAGTACATTTTGCGCAAGTGGCTTGACGCAGCGCTGCCGGCAGCGAATGCCTTCGGTCGCAAAAGGGCACCCACCGTTCCCGTGGGCGAGTGGATTGCGCTGCAGGGGGCGGCGCTGGGGCCGCTGGTTGCCGGTGTCGAAGGCATTCAGCGCGCCTGTTTGAAAGACCGGGTCGAGGCGTTGATTCGTTCCGCCGGCCGGTCGCGCGATAAGCACGCGACCATGGGCGCGTGGCTTTTGCTCTTCTATGCACTCTGGTATCGCATACACATCGAGGGTGTCGCCAGCGATGGCGACGTGATGTCCACATTGAGCGCACGGCCATGAGCGAGAGCTACGATTTGATTTTGAAGAACGGCACGGTCGCGACCCCCTGGGGTATTGCGTCGTGCGATGTGGCTGTTACCGCGGGACGCATTGCCGCCATCGGTTGGTTGGGAAGCGCGTCGGCCGCCGATGTGCGCGATCTTCGCGGGCTGCACGTATTGCCGGGGGTGATCGACAGCCAGGTCCATTTTCGCGAACCCGGTCCGACGCACAAAGAGGACCTCGAAACCGGAAGCCGCGCCGCGGTGTTGGGTGGCGTGACATCGGTGTTCGAGATGCCGAACACTTCGCCGCCGACGACCACTGCCGAAGCGCTTGACGACAAGTTTTCGCGCGCGCGCGGGCGGATGTGGTGCGATCATGCGTTCTACGTCGGTGCCACGCCGGAGAACGCCGAAGCGCTGCCCGCGCTCGAACGCCTGCCCGGTGTGGCGGGGGTGAAGATGTTCATGGGCTCTTCGACCGGAAACCTGCTTGTGGCTGACGACGCGCATGTCGGTCGGGTTCTGGCCCATGGGTGCCGGCGCGTTTCGGTGCATGCCGAGGACGAGGCGCGATTGAAAGCGCGGAAGAATTTGGCCGCGCTTGGCGACCCCCGGACGCACCCGGTGTGGCGGGACGCCGAAGCGGCGCTGCTGGCAACGCAGCGCGTTGTCGCCTTGGCGCGCAAATACGGACGCCGGGTGCATGTACTGCACGTCTCGACCGGCGACGAGATGGTTTACCTACGCGATCACAAAGACATCGCCAGCATCGAGACGACGCCCAACCACCTGACGCTTGTGGCGCCGGAGTGTTACGAACGCCTTGGCACCTACGCGCAGATGAACCCGCCGGTGCGCGACATGGCGCATCGCGATGCGATTTGGAAGGCCATCGGCGAGGGAATTGTCGATGTGTTGGGATCGGACCATGCGCCGCATACGCGCGAAGAAAAAGACAAGACCTACCCGGATACGCCTTCGGGCATGACGGGGGTGCAGACCTTGGTGCCGATCATGCTCGATCACGTCAGCAGCGGCAGGCTTTCGCTCGAGCGTTTCGTCGATTTGACCGCCCACGGTCCGCAGCGGATTTTCGGTTTGGCGACCAAAGGTCGGATCGCGGTGGGATTCGATGCGGATTTCACGATCGTCGATCTCAAGGCGCGGCGTGTGATCGAGAACAAATGGATCGCCAGCCGCTGCGGCTGGACACCCTTCGACGGCATGACGGTGACCGGCTTTCCCGTCGGCACGCTCGTGCGCGGCGAAACGGTCATGTGGGAAGACGACGTCAAGGGTTCGCCGCGCGGCGAACCGCTTAAGTTCCTTGAGACCCTTGCGCCTTTCTAGTGCAGGGTGAACTCGGCGCCGATGTGGCGGACGTCCAACGGGCAAAGGATGCCGCAGGTTCCGACACGAACGGAATGCAAACGCCCGTCGAGATTGCCGCTCCAGAATTTCAGAAATTTGTTCAGCACCGGGAAGCGCGGCGCGATGTCCAGTTCCTGCCAAACGAAAGTTTGCAGCAGGGCCGGATGATCCGGCATGTGGTAGAGAATTTCCGCCGTCGTTAGGCGGTAGCCTTTTAGTGCAAGATTGAACTCGCTCACTGTCTTACCCCCGCGCATGAGGACACCAAACGCGTGGCGTACTGTTTCCTTGGCCGGACCCGGTACGCCAAGCGGACGAACGCACGATCATCAGTGTGCGGCGCATCCGTAAAATAATCGTAGTCATGGGTTTGGCGGATTGTCGAGCGAGCGGATTCAATTGTATCGAACTCGAATGGAATTGCTTGACCTTGGGGTCAATTTGATGTGCGTTCGCAACACTTTTTCCTGGTAGCGCTCGCCACCGCCGAGTGCCAACAAAGGCAAGAAAAATGTCAGACAAATTTCGCTGTATCTTGATAACCAAATCGGAGTCCGGGCAGACGGCTGCGATCACCGAACTTCACGACAGCGATCTTGCCGAGGGCGATGTTACGGTCGGGGTCACGCATTCGACTCTTAACTACAAAGACGGACTTGCCATTACAGGTGCCGCGCCTGTGGTCCGGAAGTTTCCGTTGATTGCGGGGATCGATTTCGCGGGCTATGTGCTGTGCTCGGCCGATGAGCGATTCTTGCCTGGCGATGCGGTCGTTGCCAACGGCTGGGGCATGGGCGAGACGCATCACGGCGGCTATGCGACGCGTGCACGGGTAAAGGGGGAGTGGCTTGTGCCGCTGCCGCGCACGTTCGGCCCATCCGAGGCAATGGCGATCGGGACGGCCGGATACACCTCCATGCTTGCGGTCATGAAGTTGGAAGATTTGGGTCTGACACCCGATAAGGGTCCGATTCTTGTTACTGGCGCTGCTGGCGGGGTTGGAAGCGTGGCGATCGCGATCTTATCGAAGCTCGGCTATCGGGTGATCGCGGCTACCGGCCGCATGAACGAGGGCGCCTATCTGCGCGGGCTGGGTGCGACCGATGTGATCGATCGCGCCGAGCTGAGCGGCGACGTTCGGCCGTTGGCCAAGGAACGTTGGGCTGGGGCGATCGATTCCGTCGGATCCAAAACGCTTGCTAACGTCTTGGCCGCGACGAGTTATGGCGGTGTCGTGGCCGCCTGCGGGCTGGCGCAAGGTATGGACCTGCCAACTTTCGTGGCGCCGTTCATCTTGCGCGGGGTGACGCTCGCAGGCATCGATTCCGTGCAGTGCCCGCGGCCGCGTCGCGTGCAGGCATGGGAACGGCTGGCGCGCGACCTCGATCTTGCCAAATTTGGACCAGCGATCACTACGGCGCGGCTCAGCGACGTGCTGACTTTGGCGCCGCAAATCTTGAAAGGCCAGGTTCGCGGGCGGGTCGTCGTTAACGTTGGGACTTGACGAATGGCGTTGGCGGAACCTTGCTGCCAAGGATACGTTAACTAGCTTGGAGCATTTTGGCGTTCTATGGTCGCGTCGGCTTCCCTTCGCCGGGGCGGCTCGACGCTATAACATCCACGGTTGAGAGATTCTCGATCGACACGATCCGGGGGCTGCGGCCAGTGAATGAAGGAATGGACTGGCTTACGCTGGTTGCGGGCGGCCTGGTGATTGGCATTGTGGTCGCTGCGCCGATCGGGCCGGTCAATCTCATTTGTATCCGCCGCACCTTGGCTTATGGGCAGCTCAATGGTTTTTTGGCGGGTCTTGGCGCGGCGCTTGGCGACGGTGTGTTTGCGGTCGCCGCTGGATTTGGCGTTAAGGCCGTATTCGACCTCATCGACGACATGGGCGTCGTGCTGCAGCTCGCCAGCGCGGCATTGCTGATGGTCTATGGCTTGCGCGTGTTTATTTACGCGACGCCTCCCGAGATCATGCGCAATCCCGACGGTAGTATTCAAACGGGATCGGCCGGCGATTTGGCGGCGGCGTTGGCGAGTACCTTCGCGCTGACGATTACAAACCCTGCGACCATGGTTGGATTTGCCACGACGTTTGCGGCGTTTCGCGAAGTCGTCGATTTCCATACGAGTTCCTTGGCGACCTTGATCCTTGTGCTGTCGGTGATCGGCGGGTCCGTTTTGTGGTGGTTGGTGGTGACGTCGATTACGGGAATTTTCCGTCATTCGATCGAACACGGCACGCTGAAACGTATGAACCAGGCGTCGGGTCTTTTGATCTTCGTGACCGGCGCGGTGTTGTTGGGATACGCCATTTGGCAGCGTGTGGCCGGGTGAGCCGAAAGCCGTTTTCGCTGGTTGGCCTCGATCATGTCGTGTTGCGCGTGCCCGACATGGAGAAGGCGCTCTCATTTTACCGCGACGTACTGGGCGCCGTCGAAGAGCGGCGTGTCGATTCCTTCGGCCTTGTTCAACTGCGCGCCGGCCAATCGCTGATCGATCTTGTCGATGTGGGGACGGCCTGGTTGCGCGCGGAAGGTGCGAGACCGTTTACGCCCGAGGCACGCAACGTCGACCATATCTGCCTTCGCATCGAGCCGTTCGACGAAGAGGCGATCGCGGCGCATCTCAGGTCTCATGGCGTCGAGGTCGGCGAGCGTGGCATGCGCTATGGCGCGCAAGGCAGCGGCCCGTCCTTTTATGTGCGCGATCCGTTCGGTACCGTGGTCGAATTGAAGGGGCCGGCGACGCCGATCGAGGCCGATAGCCCGGTGCTTAAGACCGAGCGGTTGGTGTTGCGGCCGCTGCGAATGACGGACGCCGAGGCGCTTTTTCCAGCGTTCTCCGACGCCGAGACGATGCAATATTGGTCGCATTCTCCGCTCAAGTCGATCGGCGAAATGCGCGAGATCGTTGCGCGCAACTTACCACCGCAAAACCGAGCGAACGGATCGTTCGCCATTACACGCGACGGCGGGCTTGCGATCGGGTGCGTGAATTTCTATGCCGAGCGCGATTCCATCTCGGGGCTTGGGTACATGCTCGACAAAGCGTGGTGGGGGCGGGGTTTCGTCGCCGAGGCTCTGCGTGCGGCGGTCGATTACGGCTTCGACACATTGAAAATGCATCGGCTTTGGCTCGAAATCGACCCGCGCAATCATGCTTCCGTTCGGGTCGCGGAAAAAGCTGGCTTCGCCGTCGAGGGGCATTTCAGGAAGTCATTTTTCCTGAACGGCGAATATCTCGACAGCGTTTACTATGCGATTCTCTATGAGGATTGGCTCAAGAGGCGCGGGTGAGTTTCGACATGCGGGCGATGATCGCCTCCGCATCTGCGACCATGCGGCGGATGATTTCCGCGCAGGGCAGGGTTTCGTGGATGCCACCGGCGCCTTGGCCGATGGCGAACGCCGAGCGATCGCGCTGCAAACCTTCGATCTGACCGCCAATGCCGCCCATCACGCCCGCTTGGTGCGAAATCATCGCCTGCATCGGGAAGGGCTTGATATCCTGGGGGCGGCGCTCCCAGTCGGCGACGTAGTCGTTCTTGAACACGCGCATCGGCTTGCCGGAGTAGGAGCGCGTGATGATCGTGTCTTCGTCGGTCGCGTCAACGACGACTTGTTTGTACATGTCGCCTGCATGCGCTTCGGTCGAGGCAATGAAGCGGGTTCCCATCCACACGCCTTGAGCGCCGAGAGCTAGGGCCGCGGCCAATCCGCGTCCGTCGACGATGGCGCCGGCGGCGAGCACGGGAATTTTGACGGCATCGACAATCTGAGGGATCAGCGCCATGCCTGCGATCTTGCCGGTGTGGCCGCCTGCTTCCGTGCCTTGCGCGACGACCGCGTCCAGGCCGCCATCTTCACCCGCTTTCGCGTGGCGCACCGTGCCGCAGACGTTCATCACTTTGAGGCCCGCCGCGTGGAAGCGATCGACGAGATGGCGGGGAGGTATGCCGAGGCCGGAGATAAAAGCGCTCGCGCCTTCTTCGATGATGATGTCGGCCGTTTTTTCGAGAGACTCCGGCACGGCCGCCAAGAGATCGACACCAAAGGGTCTTTTCGTCAGTTGGCGCACGCGACGCATTTGATCGCGGATCTCGGCCGGGCTGCGGCCGGCCATGCCGAGCGTGCCGAAGCCGCCGGCTTCCGATACGGCGGCGCACACTTCGGCGTAGGACACGCCGCCCATGCCCGCGAGCATGATCGGGTACTTGATATTCAGCATGTCGCAAATGGTCGTGTGCAGGGTCATGGCGTTGCAAGTCCGGCGTGAGAGTTTCGCTGTTTCATACTGCACATTTGAGAGGCGCGTGCTCAAGGGCGAAACAGGCGAGGCTACCGACGCTTCCCACGCCTTGTGTGCGGGGGTCTAAACCCACAGAGCACACGGACGCCGTGCTAGGTGCACAGGAAACGGCGGCAGCCCCAGATACCATCCTAAAGGACAGGAATTGAACCTGTTATGGCCCGACGGCGATCCGGTTGGCGATGCTTCGCCGGAGCCCTAGGCAGCGCGAATTTACAGCAAGTCTTCGTCTGAGCCAATGTCTGCATCGGTGACGGTTTGCGCCGCGGAGGCGGCGGTTTTGCCAGCGAAGTCGAAGACGACCGTGTGGCGGCCGCTGTTGGAGTTTTGCATCGCCTGCAGCGCGCGTAGTTGCATCAGCTCGGGATTGCCTTGGGCCATGCGCGCGGCGTTCGATAGTGCACGCATGGCGGCCACTTCGCCGCGTGCGCGCTCAAGCGTGGCTGCTGCGGTTTTTTGTGCGATGGCGCTTGCGGCGTAAGCTTCTCGGAGCTCTTTCGAAATCATGATGTCGCGCACCGATATCTTTACAAGCTTGAGGCCCGATGCGTTCAGGCGCTCGATTGCCGCCGCGCGCACGAGTTCGGGAAGCGCGTCCCGGTTTTGAATGATCTCGTCCAACGTGTAGGTCGACGCCGCTTCCCTGATCGGCACTTGCAGCAAGGGGTATATCGCGTTGACAAGGTCGCCTTGGTTCGACACGGGAAACGCGCGCACGAGTTTCGCGGGGTCTTCGATTTGGATTTCTGCGAGGAGCGTTACCTTTACGCCAAGTGCATCGCGGGTGAGCACTTCTTGTCCGGGCAGGGTGATGAATTGCGGCCTGCGATCGAAGATGATCCAGCTATGCGGCGGGGCAAAGAAGCGATGTGTGCCCGGTGCGAGCGATCGCTTGTACACGCCGCCGTTGTACAAGAGTGCAAATTGCCAATCGTAAATGGTCACTTTTTTTCGAGTGGCCAACACGGCGAACGCCAGAAGCAGCGCCGCGACCCCCACGGCCAAAATCAACGTGTCCAATTCGTTCATGCGATCCCCGCCGCTTATGCCCGCTACCATTCCACCAGAAGCACCATGATGACGTGGGGGGCGGACGTGCTCAAGTTGGCTCTGCGCAACCTTTGCGTTAGTGTGGCTGCGGTTGGGCATTTTGGAGGAAATAATGCTTCGGTTGCTGAGTGCTTTTGGGATCGCATTGGCGTTCACCTTGTTTTCCGGCGTGACGATTGCCGCCGCGGCGGTTGACCGTGGGCCTCCTTATACCGATGCGCAATTTTTGGAGTTGGCGAAGGATCGGATGCCGGCAGGATTCGGTCGTGCAGATCTCAACAATTGGTGGTCGCGGGCGCCGGACTATTTGCGCAAGCGTGTCTTGAATTCACCGAGCGAAAAATGGTGGCCGATCATCCTGTGCAATTTTCAAGGGTTTAAACCGGAAGGCCAGGACGCGGGAGGCGCCGACAAATGCGAAAAGGACGCCTATGAGAATTCCCAACACAAAAAGAGTTTTTGGTCCGCGGATGGGGTGTGGATAGGGCCGTCGGAAGCCTGCGTGAAGCGCGACAAGCGCACGCAATGGGGCGAGTTGATCTGCGACTGAGTTTTATGTGTAGCGGGCTTGGGCCTCCAGCGTGAGGCCCAAGGCGACCGAGAGGAAATCGTCGCCGCGCTTAACCGACGCCTGCGGCAGTTCATCGGTGATTACGGCCTCGACGGCGGGAACAAGGCTCGACCCGCCGGTCATGAAGACCGTGTCGACGTCTTCGGCATCGATGCCGGCAAGTGCCAGACAATTCCACACCGCCAGGCGCAGTCGCATCAGTTCATTCGAGATCGATTCGTTGAAGTCGGCACGAGAAGCGGGTGCATGGAGTCCCGCTTCGATGAGGTGGAGCGCAATTTCCGCCCGGTCAGCCCTCGTGAGTTCGATTTTGCCCGCTTCCACGGCGAAAGCGATGCTGTGCCCCAGTTGCTTGCCGAGCGCCACGAGCAGGCGCGCCGTCTTCAGCGGCTCCACCGCCAATCGATGCAACTCCTGCACCTCGCGCAGCGTTTTGGGCGTGTAGCAAAGGTTGATCGTCGGCCACCAGGCGAGGTCGGCATAGGTCGACCGCGGCATCGGGAGATCTTTGGTGATCAATTGCGTGCCGAGACCCAATATGGGCATGACCGTATGCATGCTCAGATTGCGGTCGAAGTCGGTGCCGCCGACGCGAACGCCCGAGTTGGCGAGGATGTCATCGCGGCGATCGGTGCGCCCTCGACGCTCGGGCCCGATGCGCACGATCGAGAAGTCGGATGTGCCGCCGCCGATGTCGGCGACAAGGATGAGTTCTTCGCGCGTTGCGCTTTGCTCGTACTGCGCGGCGGCGGCGACCGGTTCAAAGACGAACGAAACCTC
>JAIOQG010000111.1 GCA_021413465.1 Alphaproteobacteria bacterium
GCTTCCAGGATTTCCAGCGGCAAGGAGCCCGTGTCCAGGACTTGGGCGTGGAAGCCGCTGATGTTGAAGCGCGTTCCTAGACTGCGTTCGGCTTCTTCGCGCAGGCGGCGGATCGTGAGCTGACCCACTTTGTAGCCCAGCGCTTGACCGGGGTTGGCGATGTAGCGATCGACCTCTTGCGTCGTTTCGGTGACGCTGAGCGCCGAGTTGTCGAGCATGTACTTGATCGCCTTTGCGCGCGTCCAACCCTTGGCGTGCAGCCCGGTGTCGACGACGAGGCGCATGGCGCGCAGTTGTTCGTCGTTAAGATGGCCGAACATCTGGTAGGGGTCCTTGAACATGCCGAGTTCGCGGCCGAGCCATTCGGCATAAAGCGCCCAGCCTTCGACATAGGCGTTGTTGCCGCCGAAGCGCATGAAGTCGGGCAGGCCGGTGGCCTCTTGCGCGAGGCTGATTTGAAAGTGGTGACCCGGGATCGCTTCGTGCAGGAACAGGGTTTCCATGCCCCAAGTTTTGCGCGATGGCAGGTCGTATTTGTTGAAGTAGAACACCCCGGGCCGCGAGCCGTCCGGGTTGCCGGGGTTGTAGTAGCCGCCTGCTTGGCTTTGCTCGAGGTAGTCGGGCACGGGGCGGACTTCGAGCGGGGTTTTGGGGATCAAGGTGAAGTCGTTCGGCACCGCCGCGCTGATGCGCTTGTTGATGTCGGCATAGCCGGTTTGGATTTCTTCCGCCGATTTGGGTTCGAAGTCGGATGCGGTGCGCAGGTGCTTGAAGAAGGCTTGCAGATTGCCCTTGAAGCCCACGGTCGTGCGGACTTTGTCCATTTCGCTTTTGATGCGCGCAACTTCCGACAGGCCCAAATTGTGGATTTGCTCGGGCGTCAGTTTGGTCGTGGTCTGCTGCTCCACCAAGAATTTGTAAAGCTCAACGCCGCCTTTCATGCTGCTGAGGCCGACACCCTCGCGGGCGGCGGGCAGATAGTCTTGCTTGAGGAAGGTGTGGAGGCGCTTATAGGCGGGAGCGATCTTGCCTGAGATGGCGTCGCGATAGGCGGCGGTGAGGCGGGCGCGGTCCGGTTCGCCGATCGCCGCCGGCATGTCGATCACCGGTTGATAGAACGGACTTTTGTCGACGCCCTGCGCGATCAGTTCTTCAAGTTGCGGCAGCATCAGGCGCACGGTCAGTTTGGTTTCGACGACGCCGGACTTCAGACCTTCGCGCATGCGGTCGATGGCACGGTCGAGATATTGAACGAAACCGTCGATGCGCTTCAGGCCGTTGTCGAAGTCTGCGACGGTCTTGAATTGGGCTGCGGATTTGCCCGAGCTGAAGTCGGGATATTTAACGTGCGTGCCGTTGAGGTGATTGAGCGGGCGCACGACCGTGAGCGCCACCAGTTCCGGCGAGAGTGCTTCGCGCGTGCTGCGGGTTTGATAGTCGAACACGTCGTAGGCGATCTGGTCTTGGGGCCCAAGGCTTGCGCGGTCGATCTCGTGGAGGCGGCGCCAATCTTCATCCGCGTTGCGGCGTTGCTGTTCGATGTAGGCGTCGCTGATGTAGTCGCCGTACTGTGCGGCGTAGCGCGTGTCGCCGCGGAAGAGCGCACCGATGGGATCGAGTTTGAGGGCGGCTTCGTCGCTGTCGGCGAAAAGTTGTCGGAGGGCTTTGGCCGCCGGGGTGGTTTCGGTTGCTTGAGTTGCGGTGGGTGGCTGCAGATCGTCGACGCAGGCGGAGAGGCCGAGTGCTGCGAGGAGCAAGGCGGCGGCGCAGGAAGTCAATTTGATGCGCATGGCAACTCGTCGTTGTTGTTCGTCACTGACTGGCCGAAAGAGTGTGCGGCCCGTGGGGCGAAGGCAATGCTGGCGCTTGGCGTCTGGCATCACAAGCGCGTTATCGCGGGCGCGTGGACCATTTCCAATCTGAGGTAAGAGCATCGACCCAGGGCCGATTCTGTGGCAGGAGTGGGTGCCTTTGTTAATTGTTGGAATCGATGAAAATTCTATTGCACGCTGGCGCCTTGCGCCGGGTCGAACCCGCGCTGCGCAGCCTTGGGTTGGCGCTTGAGCTTTACGTTGTCGATGCGGAGGGCGGCATCTCGCTCGACGGGGTTGCGGTGGAGCGGGCGCAGGTTCGTCCGGAGGTGGTTTGGGCGAGCCTCGATACGTATTCGGGAAATCAGGTCGGGTTGTTCTTTCAGGTGGCCCTGACCGAACCCAGTGTGAAGTGGGTGCAGACGTTCAACGCCGGGCTGGACTCGCCGGTGTTCAAAGGCATCGTCGACAAGGGTATCCGATTATCGAACAGCAGTGCGCAGGCCGTGGCGATGGCGGAGTATGTGATGGGGCAGGTGCTCGGCGCGTGGTATCCCCACGATGCGTATCGTGCGGCCCAGGCGGCGCGGGAATGGCGGCGGGTTGGCTTTCGCGAGTTGTCGCAGAGCCATTGGCTGATTATCGGCTACGGCAATATCGGGCGCGAGGTGGCGCAGCGCGCGAAGGCGTTCGGCGCAACCGTGACGGGCGTCAGGCGGTCGTCAACCTCCGATGCATTCGCCGACGAGATGGCCAAGCTTGCCGATGTGCCGCGGCTGCTGCCGCACGCGGATGTCGTGGTGCTGTCCTGTGCGTTGAACGATGAAACGCGCGATTTGGTGGGCTCGGCGTTTCTTGAGCGCATGAAGCCCAAGAGCCTTTTGGTCAATGTCGGGCGCGGCGGCTTGATCGATGAGGCGGCGTTGATCGCCGCGCTCGATCGTGGAACGCCCGGCATTGCGGTGCTCGACGTGTTCCGCGAGGAGCCTTTGCCCGCGTCAAGCCCCTTATGGCTGCATCCGCAGGTTCGCGTCACGGCACACACGTCGGCCGCCGGCAGCGGCACGGTTGCGCGCGGCGATAAAACTTTCCTCGACAACCTTGCGATTTATGCGCGCGGGGGGAAACTGATCAACGAGATCGACGAGTCGTTTTTTTGACGGATGAAGTGTCCGCCGGTGCAGCGAAATGAGCGCGGCCTACGAAACGGATGTTGCCATTGTCGGCGGCGG
>JAIOQG010000273.1 GCA_021413465.1 Alphaproteobacteria bacterium
GAACTCAACTTCCTTGGTACTGTCATGGACCGCCAAATCATATTGGTCGTCGGCTTTGCTGTGTTTTGTATGTCGGCCTTGGGCGGCATGATCCTAGGATCGGGCTCGCCGAACAATACGGATCGTTCCACAGACCGCGACGTGACAAGACCGACCTACGCCAAAGACGACATCCGCTACAAGCTGCAACAGGCCGAAGCCAAGCTGCCGAAGAAGAAGCACAAGCAGCCGGAACCCGCCCCCGAACAACATGTGTCGAGTGATGCCACCAGCAGCGGTGGCGGTGATGACGGTTCGGGCGACGAGGCGAACGAAGAACCCTCGCTGGCGGATGAACCCGAAGCCGAAGAACCACCGATCGAATAGCCCTATCGCGATCCGGCGCGAAACGCACTAATCTGTCCCCCAATCGGCGCGTCGCAACAGCGCCGAAATCGGGAGACGCGCCATGCCGCCGACACCAGCCGCAGACCAGCACATGACCGTGCGCCGCATGCGCTTTCCTTACCCCGTTGGCTTGAAGGCCTGGTGGAACCCCGCGCGGCCCGAGTTCAGCCACGTCGTCAACGCCGCCTCTCTCGGCATGCCCTATCTCGAGCCCTACCTCATCGACACCATGCGCAAGGCGAAAGAGAGCATCACCGATCCGGAACTACTGAAAGACGTCGACCTCTACATCGGCCAAGAGTCGACCCACTTCCGCCAGCACCAGCAATGGAACAAGCGCCTCGCCGAACTCGGCTACAAAGCCGTGCCGAAGATGGAGGCACTCCTCAAGGCGGATTACGAAGCCTTCGGCCGCAACCGTTCATTCGCGTTCAACGTCGCCTACGCGGAAGGCTTCGAAGCGATGGCGCTCACGATCGGCCACATGTTGGTCGAGGAGCGCGAGCATCTGTTCGGCTACGCCGACCCGGCCGTCGCCTCGCTGATCCTGTGGCACTTCGTCGAAGAGATCGAGCACAAGACGGTGACCTACGACGTCTTCAAGGCGCTCGACGGCCGCTACGCGTGGCGCATCTACGGCATGTTCTACGCCATGATCCACATCATGGCCCGCACGCGCCAAGGCTACCGCGCCATGCTGATCTAGACGGCCGCTGGTTCACGCTCGGCTCGCGCCTTGCGCTCTACCGTATACTCACCCGCATCTTTTGGCGCCTGACGCCGCGCATTCTCCGCATCTTGAAACCAAGCTACGACCCGCGCGAAGTCCCCGACCCCGCTTGGGTGAAAGACTGGTGGCGCCAGCACGCCGAAGGCCGCGACACGCTCGGCCAACTTGATGTGAAGAACCTAACAGCGGCGACACCCACATGATGACCGCCATGCCCGAACGCCTGCGCGCGCTGCTGTTCCTGAACGGCATCGCTTTGTTCTGCTTCGCCGTTTTCGTCGGCTGGCAGTGGTTCTTTGCACTGCTCGGTCAGATCGTCCTCTGGCCGCTCGTCCCGCCGATCAACATCCAACTCCCCGACGATCACCGCGCCTGGCGCATGGTGCACATGGAAGCGATCACCCAAGGCCTGCTCCTGATGGCGCTAGGCCTCGGCGGCAGGTTCCTTCACCTCACCGCCCTCCAGCACCGCATCTTCTTCTGGAGCGCCCTGATCACCACCTGGCTCTTCACAATCCCCACCTACTTCCACGCCCTCTGGGGCACCAGGGGCTTAGCCATGGGCGGCGGCCCGTTCAAACCCGGCCTCGCCAACGACATTCTCTACCTCATCGGCTGGCCCCCTGTAATCGCTGTGCACGTGATGCTGGCGCTAGCAGTGATCGGCGTGTGGCGCTACGTGAAGACGCTGCCGAGATAGGACCTGATCCGCCAGCATTTGGCCGCAATCCGCGCGCATAAGGCGACCCTTCGGGGCTCAGGGTTATGTCTTACTTTCGTTCAGCGTTTCGTCAGATCGCGTTGACGCTCATTGCGCTGGCGCTCGCGGGAGTGCGCCAAGCCGCCGCCGCCGAAACGCTGACGGCGCTGAACCAGTGTCCGATGCGGGGAGACAATCGCGCCTGCCTAATCGTCTCGGTGCTGCCCGCGAGCGAAGATACATCCTGCGATTACTATGTTGGGCCCTACCCCCCGCAGAAGTTCTTCCGTGTGAGTGGCAGCCTCAATGAAGGCCCGGTGCGGGAATACCGTTTGAAGATCAAGAACCCGGACCAAAGCTCCAGTCCGCCCCCTCAAGCGTATCTCGGGCAGTCATCGTCCGGTCGAGCGATCGTGCTCACCGATCAAGGCCCACTTGAGATTCTCGACAAATCGTTCGCTGCCCCCGCATCGGAGATGTACGTCGTCGATAAGAAGCGCTGGAAAATCGAGACCCATCTTTTAGCATCCTTGTCTCACCCGGTGGTCACGGCGTCGAACGACATTGGCATTTGGGATGACGAGCGTCAGCTGTGCATCTCCGCACCGATTGAACCCGGCCGCCGTCTGCGCGTCATCGAAGGCGGTTGCATGGCGCGTCCGAAAGAACCGACCGACCAGGACCGCGCGTTGCAAATCCGAGTGCGCGCCCAAAACGGCATCCGCGATACCGCTCGAGCTTTCGCCGAGTGGTACGCGAGCAAGAGCCCGGGCTACGCGCCATCACCACCGCCTGAGTCCACGGATTGGGTCGACGCGCCGGCGCCGAACGAATTCGACTGGCTCGGCAACGTGGAGCGGGAGTACGTCACGCTGAAACAGGTGCGACGCCTACTTCCGCGCGACGTCAACCCCGAGATGGGAAGCGACGAACAAGTCGCCGGCCACTTCGGCGGAATGGGCACCGGAATCCGCGTTCTGAGGATCAAAGGATCGCAGACCCTTATCGTCAACGTTTCGCGCGACGGTGGCTGCTGACTCACCGCCACGCTGCTGCCAATTTCGGGCAGGCAAGGCTGCTATATCGACCGGCGCCCCCTCGCCCCCTATATTCGCCCCATGCCACCCAAACCCATGCCCCCCGGCCTCGCCGAAGCCCCGGCCGCCATGTTCGTGCCGCACAAGCCCGCGCGCCCGGAGAAATCCGAGGGCGGCAAGCGCTTTAAGGTCGTCTCGGACATGACGCCCAAGGGCGACCAGCCGGCGGCGATCAAAGAACTCGTCAAGGGCATCAAGAACAACGACCGCGATCAGGTACTGCTCGGCGTCACCGGCTCGGGCAAGACGTTCACGATGGCGAAAGTCATCGAGGCGACGCAACGCCCGGCCCTGATCCTCGCCCCGAACAAAACGCTCGCCGCCCAGCTCTATAGCGAGATGAAAAGCTTCTTCCCCGAAAACGCGGTCGAGTATTTCGTCAGCTATTACGACTACTACCAACCCGAAGCCTACGTGCCCCGCACCGACACCTATATCGAGAAGGAATCCTCGATCAACGAACAGATCGACCGCATGCGCCACTCGGCGACGCGCGCGATCCTAGAGCGCGATGACGTCATCATCGTCGCCTCGGTGTCGTGCATCTACGGCATCGGCTCGGTCGAAACCTACACCGCGATGACGTTCTCGGTCGAAACGGGAAAGCGCATTTCGCGCAACGAACTGCTCGCCAATCTCGTCGCGCTGCAATACCGCCGCAACGACGCCGCCTTCACGCGCGGCGCTTTCCGCGTGCGCGGCGACACGGTCGAACTGTTCCCGGCACACTATGAAGACAGCGCCTGGCGCATCACGCTCTTCGGCGACGAAGTCGAATCGATTCAGGAATTTGATCCCCTGACCGGCCAGAAAACCGGCGAACTCGAAACGATCAAGGTCTACGCCAACTCGCACTATGTCACGCCGCGGCCGACCTTGAACCAGGCGATGAAAGGCATAAAAGACGAACTGCGCACAACGCTCGAAGTCTTCCAGCGCGCCGGCAAATTGATCGAGGCCCAACGCATCGAACAACGCACGCTGCTCGACCTCGAAATGATGGAAGCGACGGGCTCCTGCCCCGGCATTGAAAACTATTCGCGCTGGCTGACGGGGCGCAAACCCGGCGAGCCGCCGCCGACCATGTTCGAATACCTGCCCGACAACGCACTCGTCTTCGCCGACGAGAGCCACGTCACGATCCCCCAAATCGGCGGCATGTATCGCGGCGACTTTCGGCGCAAATTCACGCTGCAGGATTACGGCTTCCGCCTGCCCTCCTGCCTCGACAACCGCCCGCTGAAATTCGAGGAATGGGATGCGATGCGCACCCAAACCGTCAGCGTCTCGGCAACGCCGGGCCATTGGGAAATGGAACGCACCGGCGGCGTCTTCGTCGAACAAGTCATCCGCCCCACCGGCCTCATCGATCCGCCGGTCATCATCCGCCCCGTCGAACATCAGGTCGACGACCTCGTCGCCGAATGCAAGGAAGTGGCGGCGAAAGGCTATCGCTCGCTCGTCACCGTGCTGACGAAAAAGATGGCCGAAGACCTGACCGAATACCTGCACGACCAAAACATCCGCGTGCGCTACATGCACTCCGACATCGACACGCTGGAGCGCATCGAGATCATCCGCGACCTGCGCCTCGGCGCCTTCGACGTGCTCGTCGGCATCAATCTGCTGCGCGAGGGCCTCGACATTCCCGAATGCGCGCTGGTGGCCATCCTCGACGCCGACAAGGAAGGCTTCTTGCGTTCGGAAACCTCGCTGATCCAAACGATCGGCCGCGCCGCCCGCAACATCGACGGCCGCGTCATCCTCTACGCCGACAAAGAAACGAATTCGATCAAGCGCGCCATCGCCGAAACCTCGCGCCGCCGCACCAGACAGGACGAATACAACAAGGCGAATGGCATCACGCCCGAAAGCGTGCGCAAATCGATCGGCGACATCAT
>JAIOQG010000112.1 GCA_021413465.1 Alphaproteobacteria bacterium
GGCGCGGCGGCACGGGCAACGCTCATTTCGAATCTCCTAAGTGCAACGGTTCAAACATCGAGGCGGTTTCAAACGGAGGCTGGCGGGTTAGCGGCCTTCCACGCACGCCAATCGTCGCGCGTCAATTGATAGAGGCAAAGATCGATCATCGCGCCGTCCGAATTCCGACGTGTATGATTCTTAAGTGTCCGCACCAGCGTCCAACCCGTCTTCGCAAGATACCGAATGATCGGCCCATTGCTCGCAAGCGCGGTCGCCGCCATGAACTGCAGATCCAGTGTTTCGAAAAAATAATCGCGCCACGGCCGCGCAATCTCCAACAGCACGCCGCGATGCCGGTAATCGGCTTCCCCAACAACGGTATTGGCCAGAAAGCGGCTCGACTTCCAATCGATCTGAATAGTGATGATCGCAACGAGCAGGTCGTTGGTCTTGTCGAAAATGCCGACCAGGAAATTTGTCCTCTGATCGAATCTCGAAATATAAGCGGCGATTTCAGCTTTGCTCATTGCCCGCGCCGGCAGGTTCAACGCCTCGCGCACATCAACCTGATCGAACCAAGCCGCAAACCGCTCCGACGCATCGCTGAGCGTCAGCGTGCGCATATAAAAATTGGCGGTCACGACAGAAAATGGCGCCGCCGAAACGCGGGGCGCGGCCCCATGGCTCATGTGATTCGACCTCCTACCGAACGCTACGCGTGCCAATGTTGCGGGTGAAGTGGCTTGCGAGGAAAAGCCTTGCTGGCGACCGCTTCAATCGACAACAGCGCCGCCGCTTCATGTCGACACAACTCGCAGGCGAAAATGATCGCCGCCGGTGTGACTTATCGACAAGCCAATGGCGACAAAACAGTAAGAGCCAAGCCAAGCAGACTAGGTTTCGTCTGCAATATGTGTGAAACAAGACCACACCTTAAGGGACACTCACGATGAAATCCAAGAGTCTTTCGATCGTTGCCATAGTGGTCGCTGGCGTTCAGTTATCGGCATGTGCTTCGATCATTAAGGGGTCGACGGCCTCAATTGGCGTCACGTCGCCTCCGGTGACCGGCGCGATTTGCACTCTCAACTCGTCACAGGGTAGTTGGCAAATGACGACGCCGGGCTCAGTGACCGTAGAGCGCAGCAAAAATGATCTCCAAATTTCGTGCAAAAAAGAAGGATACCAAGATGCGTTCGCAGTCATACCTTCGAATTTCGAAGGTTGGACTGTTGGCAACTTGATATTCGGCGGTATCGTGGGCGTCGGGGTAGATGCGGCCACCGGTGCAATGAACGATTATCCAAATGCATTCCAGGTTCCGATGACGCCGTTGACGTCTACCAATATGGCGCCCATCGCGCCGCCGACGGCAGCGCCAATTGCGCCCGTTGAAGACAAGCCAAAAAAGAAACCAGGGGCGTAGACCTCAATGTTCAATTGAGAAAAATTGGTTCTGCGGCGGCCAGAACAGGCCGCCGCTTCTGTCTGAATTCTCAGGGACGTAGCACTGGTGCGTTGAAGGCGCAAATGTCCAGATTTGGCGACGGGTTCTTATAAAACTCCGGCGCCGGATTTCGTCTCTGCGCCTTATAATCCGCAAACTCTTTCGATGTCGTATCGGTCACCTGAATCGAGGGCCGCTCCGACTTCGCCATGTCGGCCGCCATCTGCACCCGCACGATCGGATCGCGTTTCGCCGCATCTTGGATCACGCCGCTTTCGACCGTCGGATCGCCACGGTTGAGCTTTTGCAGATATTGCATGCCCTCAAGCACGCGCCCGAAAGCCGTCAGATTGCGATCGAGCCGTCGCGGTCCGTGCCCGATCGGCACGTAAAATTCCGTACCGCCCGAATCCGGGTCGTTGTCGCGCGCCATCGCGACGGTGCCGGGGCAATGCAACAGCCACATGCGCCCATTCTTCCAATCGCGCCCCACCGGAAATCCATCGACATGGCCCACTTCGTCGGCAAACAGATCTGGCGACCCCAGCGGCGTAAACACCACGTCGTTGAGAATTTTCCGGTCGAACTCGGCTTTCAAAGGCGGCCACTCCGGCGTCTTCTTGTCGTCGCCCTCACCGATGCCGCCCTGCGCCACAAAGCCGTCGATGACGCGATAGAAGCTCTGCCCGTCGTAAAACTTGGCCCGCACCAATTTACGAAAGCGCTCGGCATGATTGGGCGCGAATTCCGGCGAAAGCTCGATCAGAATGCGCCCATAGGTCACGTCCATCACGACGAGGTTTTCCGGCTCGACCGTGCGCCATTCGTCGGCGCGCGCCGCAACCGATGCGCTGGCGAGAAAAGCGCAAACCGCCACCTGAATGAAATATCGCATCCTGTCCCCCTCTGAGATTTGTATTATAGACCGGGACCCAGCGCTGCCGAAAGGTCGAAGCCGATGCCGCGACGCCCGTCTGCCGTCAAACACGTCCTGTTCGTCTGCAGCAAAAACCGCCTTCGCAGCCCGACGGCAGAACAAGTCTTTTCGGGCTTTCCCGGCATCGAATGCACGTCTGCGGGTCTAAGCCCTGAGGCGCACAACCCCGTGACGGCCGAACTCGTCGAATGGGCGCACATCATTTTCGTGATGGAAAAAGCGCACCGCGCCAAACTTTCTGAGCGCTTCAGAAAGCACCTGCGCCACGCCCGCGTCGTCTGCTTGGACATTCCCGACAACTACGATTTCATGGACCCCGCGCTAGTGCGCATTCTGAACGAGAAAGTGCGGCCAAGGCTCTAACGCGCACCGCATGCGTTCAGGTCTTCAAGAGCCCGTTCAGCATCAACTCGATCGAGGTCGCCATCAACTTCTCGGGTTTCGTAAAGCCGAAATTGTCATGCGTGATGATCAAAGAGACGACGCCGTGACCGCCGGCCCAAACCGTTTCCGATAAGGCGGCCACATCCTTGATCCGCGTCAGCTTGGCCTCAACGACGTCAGCGACCGCGCGTTCGAGGCGTCCGAAGCACTTCATGCCCATCGGAAAATCCCCGTCCATGACCGGTTCGCCGCGCCGCGCCCGCTCGCGAAACGACTTCATCTCTGCGACGCGCCGCAGGCGGGGCAGGGCCGTCATAAAAGTGAGATGATATTCGCGCGGATTTTCAATGCCGCATTTCATATAGGCGAGCATTTGCGCCTTAAGGCTTGCAACCGGATCGCGCTGCCCCTTGGCGGCCTCATCGATATAGGCAGCAAGCTTGACGAAAAACCCTTCGCCGATCGCCATCAGCAATGCATCGCGATCTTCGAAGTGCTTGTAGAGCAGAGCCGCGGTCACACCAGCTTTAGCGGCAATCTTGCGCATCGACGATTGTTCGATGCCGTCTCGCGCGAACATCTCGCTGGCAACCGCAAGAATTTGCGCCCGCCGCGCAGCCGCGTCGATGCGCTTGCGCGGTGCAGCTCTGCCGGGTTTTTTCGCAGTCAAAGTCATGTGCCCCACTTACCACAGGTATAGGCCTAAGATTCTAGAGGCAAATCAACACCAGACAAATAAGTTGACACCGTTCACTTGGACGCCAATATTGAATGAAGTATACACCGTTCACTAGCTGATCCAGCGAGCCGGCGATGCGCATGCGCGTTCCAGCGATCCTTTTGGTTACGGCCCTAGTCTCGGCTACGGCGAGCCTCATATTCGCAAACTTGCGCGCCGCCGAAAAAGGCGACCAACCGGTCCCGGTTCGCGTCGCTATCGCCGCTCCAGCGGCCCACGCCGGCGAAATCCGCGCCACCGGAACGCTTCTATTCAAACGCGAAATGACGCTCGGCTTCAAAGTCGCCGGCATTGTCAAAAGCTTCACCGCCGATTCTGGCGACGCCGTGAAGCAAGGCGACGTGCTGGCACGGCTGGATGCGACCGAAGTCGGCGCCCGCAATCGCGACAGCGCCGCGACGCTTGCAAATGCTGAAGCTGCATTGAAGCGCCAACAAGAACTATTCGCCAAAGGCTTCGCCTCGCAAGCCGCCGTCGACAACGCCAAAGCGGCTGCCGATCGCGCCCGCGCGTCGCAAGACGCCACCGCATGGGACGCCGCAAAGGCCGAGCTTCGCGCTCCCGCAGACGGGGTCGTTCTCTCGCGCCTCGCCGAACCGAATGAAGTCGTCTCGGCCGGCAAACCCATCCTCCTATTCGGCGATGCCAGCGGCGGCTTGGTGCTGGTTACGCCGGTTTCGGACTCCCAGATCCCACGCATCCGCGGCGGCGATCAGGCGGTCATCAAATTTGCCGGGCTGCCGCCGATCAATGCCGTCGTCGCGCGTCTGGCCGCCAAGGCCGACCAGCGCACCGGCGCCTTCGATGTCGAGTTGAAACTAACCGAAGTCGCGTCGGGCTTGCGTTCCGGCCTCGTCGGCGAAGCGCGCATCCTGCCCACGGTCAGGGACCAAATGTCGATGTACGTCGCGATCCCGGCTATCGCTTTGCTGGAGGGTCGCGGCGACCAGGCGGCGGTGTTCGTGGTCGACAAGACGAACAAGGCGCAACGGCGCAGCGTGCGCGTCGGCGGTTTCGTCGACGATCTGGTGCTCATCGCCGAGGGTCTTGTGGCCGGCGAGCGCGTCGTCACCGCGGGCGCCCCCTATCTTCGCAACGGTCAGGCCGTGACCGTCGTGATCGAAATCCCATCCGCGTCGTGAGCGAAGTCAGCGCGTTCTTCGTCAGAAACTGGCAGTTCACGCTGGTGCTATTCGCCGGGCTGGCGATCTTTGGTGTCAATTCGCTTCTAACGATTGCGCGCGCCGAAGACCCCGCATTCCCCATCCCCTTTTACATCGTGAAAGTCGTCCTGCCCGGAGCCGGCCCGGTCGAGATGGAGAAGCTGGTCTCCAAGCCCATCGAAGACGCGATCAACGGGCTTGAGGACATCGTCACGCTCCGCTCGAACTCACTCGACGGCGTCGCCGTTGTTCAAGCTGAGTTTTCTTGGGATATCGACGTCGATCGTAAATTCGACGAGGTCGTGCGCGAGGTCAACGCGGTTCGCCCAACCTTGCCCTCGGGCGTCATTCGCGTCGAGGTTGAGAAAGCATCGACCGCGCAAACGAACATCGTTCAGATGGCCTTTGTCAGCGACAACGCCTCCTACCGCGAACTCGAAGACGCCGCCAACGATCTGCGCGACATTATCGATCGCGTTCCGGGCGTAAAGGAATCGATCGTTTACGGCGCGCCCAAAACGGAAGTGCGCGTCGCCGTCGACATGGGCAAGCTCTCGGCGCTGGGCATACCGGTCACCACGGTCGCGAACGCGCTCAAGGCCGAAGGCGTCGACGCCCCGCCCGGCGTCGTTTACGCCGGCGACCGGCGCTTCAATATCAAAGCAACCGGTGCTTTCGACTCGCTGGATGAAGTGCGCCAAACCGTCTTGCTCTCGGCCGGTGGCAGTACTCTGCGCGTAGGCGATGTGGCGGAAGTCTCGTGGGCCTATGACGAACATCGTCACGTCACGCGCTGGAACGGCAAACCCGCCGTCTATCTGACGGCCAATCAAAAAGCGGGCGAAAACGTCTTTGTAACGCGCGACGGAATCTACAAGGCGATCGAGGAGTTCGAGAAAGAGCTGCCGCAGGGCATGAGCATCAAGCGCGGCTTCGATCAGTCGAAGGACGTGGAACACCGCTTGTCTGGGCTGGCGCGCGATTTCGCCATCGCGCTGGCGCTCGTGCTGGTGACCTTGCTGCCTTTGGGCCTGCGCGCCTCGCTCATCGTGATGATCTCGATCCCGCTATCGCTCGCGATCGGCGTCGCAGTGTTGAAGATGACGGGCTTCACGCTGAACCAGCTGTCGATCGCAGGCTTCGTATTGGCGTTGGGCCTCTTGGTCGACGACTCCATCGTCGTCACTGAAAACATCGCGCGCCACCTACGCTCCGGCATGTCGCGCCGCGAAGCGGCAATCGCTGGTTCAAAGCAGATCGGTGTGGCCGTTGTCGGCTGCACGGCGACGCTCATGCTTGCGTTCACGCCGCTGTTGTTCCTGCCGGAAGGGGCGGGCGCCTTCATTCGCTCTTTGCCGGCTTCGGTGCTCTACACGGTCGCGGCATCGCTTCTCGTGTCGCTATCGATCATTCCCTTTCTGGCCAGCCGCTTGTTGTCGGAGCACGAACACCCGGAAGGCAACTGGCTGCTGCGTGGCGTTATGGCGGGCATCCATACGTTCTACCGCCCATTGTTGCATGTGGCGCTCGCCGCGCCTCGCTTCACGCTTCTTCTGGCGACCATCATGTTCGGTCTGTCGCTGATGCTCATTCCGCGTTTGGGCTTCAGCCTGTTTCCGCCGGCCGAAGTGCCGCAAATTCTCGTGAATATCGAGCTGCCGGATGGCGCCGCCATGTCCGAGACCGACAAAGCCCTGCGCCGCGTCGAGGGCGTTATCGGCAAATCGCCCGCCGTCAATTGGTTCATGTCGAACCTCGGTCGCGGCAACCCGCAGATCTTCTACAACGTTCGCCCCGAACAGGAAAAAGCCAACCACGCGTCGATCTTCGTCGGTTTCAAGGAATGGAACTCGCGCGAGACACCGAAGTTGCTCGACGCCTGGCGCGCGCAGTTCGCCAAGATTCCGGGCGCCCAGGTGATCATCGTCGTGTTCGAAAACGGCCCGCCGCTCGAAGCGCCGATCGCCGTGCGCATCTCCGGCAAAGAAATGGCAACGCTGAAGGAACTCGCCGCACGCGCGACCGCGTTGATCGAAAGCGTCCCCGGCGCCCGCGACGTCGTCAATCCGCTGCAGCTCGATCGCACCGACCTCAATCTCGGTCTCGACACCGCCAAAGCCGCGACCTTGGGCGTTCCCGCAGGCGCGCTCGATCAAACCGTTCGCATTGCAGTCTCAGGCGAGATCGTTGGCCGCTATCGGCAATCCGACGGCGATGAGTTCGACATCACACTACGCCTGCCGTTCAAGGACCGTCACGAGATCGTCGATCTCGATCGCATTTACGTGCCGGTTGCGCAGGGGCCCGGCATCCCGCTCAGTCACATTGCCTCGCCGCGCTTCCAAAGCGAGCCGGCGCGCATCGATCGCTACAAGCGCGAGCGCACCGTCACCATCACCGGCCGCACCGGCAGTGGCTTCCTAACCTCGGCCGTATCGCAAGCCGTGTTCGAGAAGCTCAAGACAATTCCGCTGCCCCCCGGTTATCGCATCAGCGCCGGCGGCCAGGCCGAAGCTCAAGCGCGCAGTTTCGGCGGCTTGGGCAACGCGGTGTTGATCGCGCTCTTCGGCATCATGGCGGTGTTGATTTTGGAGTTCCGCTCGTTCAAAGCCTCGGGCGTCGTTGCCGGGGTCATTCCGCTCGGAATTATCGGCGGCCTGTTCGGGCTTTGGTTCACCGGCTATCCGCTCGCGTTCACCGCCATCATCGGCTTCATCGCCTTGATCGGTATCGAAATCAAAAACTCGATCCTGCTCGTCGACTTTACGCAGCAGCTGCGAGCAGAAGGCGTTCCCTTGCGCGACGCCATCGAGCAGGCCGGTGAGATTCGCTTCTTGCCCGTCTTGCTCACCAGCGCGACCGCCATCGGCGGCCTAATGCCGCTCGCGCTCGAAGCCTCGGGCCTCTATTCACCGCTGGCGATTGTGATTATCGGCGGCCTTATCTCTTCGACCTTCCTGTCGCGCCTGGTGACGCCCGTGATGTACTTGCTGCTGGCCGACAAAGACGAATAGGCGGCCACCTGCACTTGCAAACAAGTCGCAACATCACTACATGTCGATGGACGGCAGGATTGGGCCGTTTCCGACACTTCAGGGTGCCGAAGATGTATGTCTGCAATTGCAACGGGCTGACCCAGCGCCAGGTCCGCGAAGCGATTTCAAAGCTGCGCCCGCAAGACCCCGGCAGCATCTATCGCTATTACGATTGCAAGCCCCAATGCGGGCGCTGCGTTTCCGATGTCCGTCAAATGTTGATAAAAGAGCGCGAAACCGAGGCGGCCTAAGCCTCGCCTGCACGATAGGAATAAGCATGAAGGGCGCGAAAGACGTCATCGCCGAACTCAATCGCGCGCTGACCAACGAACTGACGGCGGTCAATCAGTATTTCCTGCATGCGCGGATGTACGAGGATTGGGGCTTCGAGAAGCTTGGGAAGAAAACCTACGAAGAATCGATCGGCGAAATGAAACACGCCGATAAGCTGCTTAAGCGCATCCTGATGCTTGAGGGATTGCCCAACCTCCAAGACCTCCACAAGTTGCAAATCGGCGAAAATGTGCCCGAAGCCCTGGCGGCCGACCTTGATGTCGAGCGTCGGGGGCGCAAAACCCTCGTCAAGGCGATCGAAACCTGCGAGGCCGACAAGGACTTCGTCTCCCGCGACATTTTCCGCCAGATATTGGAAGATACGGAGTCTCACATCGATTATCTTGAGACACAGCTCCATTTAATTGAATCGGTCGGCTTGCAAAACTACCTGCAGTCGCAGACCGCTTGAATATCGCTCTTCCTCCGTGCTTCCGCCCGCCCTCGGCTCATGGGTAAGATGGGCCAACTGAGTCGGGGGAGGGAAGAACGATGAAGATTTCACATGTACTGGTGCTGGCCGCGGCAACGGCGATGATCGCCGCGCCGGCGCTTGCCGCCAAGAAAAAACCGGCGGCGCCGCCATGCGTTAAAGGAAAGCTGTTGACGGCCTATCAGATGCGAATGCTCCAGACCGAACTCGTGGTTGGCGCGCTCTCATGCAAACTCACGCCGCGCTACAACGAGTTCGTCAATGCCTATCAAAAAGAGCTGATGACCGCCCATCGCGCCTTGAAGGCTCACTACGCGAGCGAGTCACGCCTCGAGGATTACAAATCGAAAACCGCGAATGAATCGTCGCAGCGCAGCCTCGCCAACATCACCGAGTTCTGCCTCTATACGTCGTCGCTATACGACAAGCTTTTGGGCCCTGAGCGCGTGCAGCTCGACGCCTTCGTGGCCTTGGAACCGGTGGCCAACCGCCACAACCAAAATGCCTGCAGCACCCCGGCCCTCGTGACCGCCTCCGCCAGCGGTAAGGTCGTGCCGATGCCGCGCGTGAAACCGGAAATGGAAGCCGCGGCAGCCCCGGTCTCACCGCAAGCAAAGCCCGAAGCTGCAGCCGAAGTCATTCCTGCAGCCGCTGCGCCCGCGCAGCCATAGAAAATTACGCCAACGTTTGAATCAAAAAGGGCGAGCTTCACGGCTCGCCCTTTTTTCAAACTAGGCGAAGACGATTAGTTGATGTCGATCGTGGCGCGGCGATTTTGCGCTTCCATCTCGCGGTCGCCGGTTTGCACCATCAACACGGTCTCGCCTTTGCCTTGCGTCGAAATTGCCTTCTCCGTGACGCCTTGTGCGACAAGCGCTTTCTTCACGGCGCCCGCGCGCCGCGCCGAGAGGCGCTCGTTATAGGCGTTCGATCCCACCGTATCGGTGTGGCCCGTCACCAGGATCGACACAAACCCGTCATGCATCGCAGTCGCCGCAGCTTCCTCGACGACGGCCTGCGCTTTGGCATTCAAATTCGCCTTATTGAAACCGAAATAGACGATGTATTGCTTCGGTTGCGACGGCGGCGCGGGCGGTTCGACGGCGGGCGTTTCCATCGCCATAACCGGCGCAGCATCCGCCTGCAGGTCAAAGCGCAGTCCAACCGTGACCGTGTGGTTTTCGTTCTCGAATTGCGCCGATACCGGACCGATGAAGTCGAATTCCGGATCCGCGCTCGTCATGAACCGATAGGTCAGAACGAAATCCAATCGCTCGTTCAATTCGTGCGTGATCTGAAACAGCGCCTGACCGGCAAGTACGAAATCCTCGTCGTTGAGGAAGGGCGAGTCCACCTCGACGAAGTTACCGCCGAAACCCAACCCGGCAGAAATCGCCGTGTGCTCGGTAATGTCGATGTCGTGGACGATGTTGACCATCTGCGTAAATTGCGAGACGTCGCCCCAATTACCCGCGATGCATGGGCCGCCGAAACTGACGCAATCCACGTCGTTCTTGCGCCAGCCGGCTTCGAGTTCCAAGCGCCAGTTGTTTTCCCAGCGATAGCCGACTTCCGCAAACAGGGCCCAACCGGAGTCGAAATCGGCCTCAAACGTCGTGCCGCCGAAGCCGGTGTTGAATTCGACGTCCGCGTTGTCGATCCAGTTGGCGCCGCCTTCGACGCCCACATACCAACCCATCGGCCGATGCCCGGCTTCTGCGCTCGCAGCGAGGGCGTAAACGGAAAGACCCAGCGCTGACGCCAGCAACGTATTTTTCAGCATGCCACCACTCCCACCAACCCCAAAGACATACCGGACGGAGCTGTGCTCGCATGTTCCGGATGCCTGCTCTGTCCCCGAATCACCAAATGAATCGGCCCGGGTCAAACAAAAGCTTAGTGTTTTCTTAACTTAGGGAAGTTGTGTGCCATAATGGCAAAAGGCGGCCCAGTTTTGGGCCGCCTTGGGGTTGCAGTCATACTTACTCTGGGTTGGTGTCACCAAGCCCAGGTTGTCGACTTCAGTTCAGATCTATTGTTGCGCGACGGTTTTGCGGTTCCTTGACGCCGTCAGCGGTCTGCACGAGCAGCTCGGTTTCGCCTCGACCGGAAGTCGTAATGGCACTGGCCGCGATACCCTGACGGACCATTTCGCCCTTTACGGCATTCGACCGGCGCATCGAGAGACGATCGTTAAACTGGTTCGATCCCACCGTGTCGGTGTGTCCGGTGATCAGCAACGACGCGGATCCCGTCTCCTTCGCGGCGACCACGGCTTCCGAAATCACCCGCATCGCTTCGGACGTCAGATTGTATTTGTTGAAGCCAAAGAACACGATGAACTGACGCGGCGCCCCTGAAGGTTGCACGGGCGGCGGTGGCGGCGGCGCCGAATCCACATAAGCCTGAGGCCCCTGAAGCGCGTACCGCAAACCAATGGTCAGCGCGTGCTTCACGATATCATCGCCATCGCGAAGAATATCATTTGGCACCGGCCGGAAATCGAATTCGGGGCTCACGACGCGCAGGTACCGGTAATTGACGAACAGCGAAGTCTGCCGCGCGATCGAGTAACTCACGCCGGCAATGCCTTGATAGGCCAAATTCCATTGATCAACTTCCCCGCTAACAACTCCATTCGTGAGCTGCAAATTAGCGAAGTCGCCGCCCGCGCCTGCGCCGAGCGACAAAGCCAGATCATCCGTCAAGTAGAGGTCGTAAAGCAGGTTGGCCATTGCCGTCGCTTCCCACAAATCGCCTGAGATGGCGGGATCCGGGACACCCACAAAGCTATACGTGTCAAGTTCGTTGTAGCGGTACCCCGCTTCGAACTCGACGCGCAAATGATTTTGCCACGCATAGCCGACTGTGCCGAGCGCAAGCCATCCTGTGTCGAAGCTCGCCATGGCCGGCGTCGCATTGTCGATGAAGTTCCAATCTTCGACCACACCTGCGCCGCCTTCAAGGCCGATGTACCAACCTTCGAGCGGGGTCGCATGTGCTGCCCCACCGAATGCTCCGCCGCACGCAACCGCGAACGCCGTGCCAAGCAATGTCGATCTCAACGTCATGCGAACACCCCTTCTGTTTTTTTTGCCGACCCCAAACGCGAGCAAAGGCCAGCCCCAGTTAGAATCCGTGGGTGCACGCGTTAATCATTGAAGTCAAACACAAGGATTCGTATGTGCGGAAACGCGCAGAATTCCTAACAATTCGTAAACGAGACGCAACGGATGGTTATGCGCACCTCGACCGTTGGTTGTTGTGATTCCTCATGATTCGCGCCGAATCACGCGCGATTCTCATGCATTCATTGAAGATTGATCGTCGCGCGCCGGTTCTGCGGCTCCTTCACGCGGTCGCCGGTGCGCACCAGCAGTTCGCTTTCGCCTTTACCGCTTGCGGAAATCGTGTCGGCCGCAATGCCGAGCTTTGTGAGTGCCGAGCGCACGGAATGTGCCCGCCGCAACGAAAGCGCTTCGTTGTAGATGTTCGACCCCATGCTGTCGGTGTGGCCTACAATTAGGATCGCCGCCGCACCATGCTCTTTCGCGGCAAACGCCGCGTCCGCAACCACGCGCTGCGCTTCCGCGCTAAGGTCTGATTTGTCGTAGCCGAAGAAGACGATGAATTCCTTCGGCGCTGTCGGCACGACAGGCGGCGGCGGAGGAGGGGCTGACGGCGGCACAACGGTTGTTTCCGGCGCGCCGTACAATGCAAACCGCAGACCCATCGTTACGGTTTGCTTTTCAAGATCGCCATGGAATGCGACGTTTCGCGACGACGCCGGTGCACCGCCAAGATATTCGTTGTAGTCCGGCGCATCGGCACGCAAATAGCGATAGTTCAAGAACAGCTGCGTGCGCTCGCCGATCGCATAGTTCAGGCCGAATAGACCCTGATAAGCGAAGGTCCAATCGTTGTCTTTGAAGCCGATCTCCGCAACCTCCAAACGCGCCAGATCCGCGCCCGCACCTACGCCGATCGTTGCCGACAATTGTTTGCTCAGTTGCAGGTCGTATAGCAGGTTCGCCATTAGAGTGAATTCGCCGAGCTTTCCCTCCGCCGACAGAGGTGATCCGGCGGTAGAAAAAAGTTGATCGATAGCGTTGCGACGGTAACCAGCCTCAAGTTCGGCGCGCACGCCGCCGTCGAACGCGTAGCCCACCGTTCCAAACAGCGACCACCCGGTCTCGAATTCGCTCGAAAAATCGGAATGAGTC
Organism: Alphaproteobacteria bacterium; assembly: GCA_021413465.1. GTDB lineage: Bacteria > Pseudomonadota > Alphaproteobacteria > Micropepsales > Micropepsaceae > SZUA-430. Next base: position 12,677 of record JAIOQG010000112.1, read on the forward strand.
GTTGCGCCGGTCGTGAAGAAAATGTCTTGAAAAAAGTTCTCGCCGCCGACCCAGCTGGCGCCGCCTTCGAGCGCGAAATAGGTGCCGCGTAGTTCACCTGCCTGAGCGGCGCAGGTGAGCCCGGCAATGGCCGAGCCGGCCAACAACAGTGAGCGAATTTTCATGCGTCCCCTCCGGCAACCCGAAAAGGCGTCGCACTGGCGATACGGGTCGTGTGGCTCCGTTATCGCGCGGTTAGGCTTAAGGGCGGGTAAATCGGCCGCATCGTGCGCCCGCAAAAAAATGAAGGGCGGCTTGACGGCCGCCCTTCATCAGTACACGGAGGGTAGTCTACTTAGTTCAGATCCATCGTGGCGCGCCGGTTTTGCGGCTCTTTCACGCCATTGCCGGTCTGCACCATCAACTCGGCTTCGCCGCGGCCGCTGGTCGAGACCATGCTGGCCGGAATGCCTTCGCCGACGAGGCCATCTTTGACCGCGGCCGAGCGGCGCATCGACAGCGCTTGGTTGTAGCTATCCGATCCCGACGTGTCGGTGTGTCCGACGACTGAAATCGATGCCGAACCGTATTGCTTCGCCGCCGCGGCCGCGTCACGAACGACGCGCGCTGCTTCCGGTGTCAGGTTCGATTTGTTGAAGCCGAAGAACACGATGAACTGCTTCGGTCCTTTGACCTGCACCGGCGGCTCAACCCGCGGTGGCGCCGCGCCGTCGCGCTGAAGATCGAAGCGAATCCCGAGAAGCAGAGAATGTTCCGTCTTCTCAATCTGCCACAACTCTTGATCTTGTGGGTTTATCACTTCGGCATCGTCCATGACCATGAAATGGTAGTCGGCGTAAAGCTGCCAACGGTCACTGAGTCGATAGGCTGCTTGCGCAATCAATTGGCCCGCCACAACATAGTCGTCGGCATCTTGGTTGCAATTTTCAGTCTCGAATTCGCCCGAGCAGCCAGGATTGAACACAACTAAATTGCCGCCGACACCGGCGCCAACTGCGGCAGACCAGTTCCCGCCCAGTTCAAAGTCGTAAAGTACGTTGACCATCTGAGAGAGCTCCCAGATATCGATGCCCGCCCCCGGTTCCAAATTGGTCCCACTCGCGACGAAAGTGTCGGCATCGTTTGACCGATAAGCCAACTCAAACTCGACCCGCCAATGATTTCCAAAGTCGAACCCGACAGCACTGGTCGCGATGAACCCGCTCTCCCAACTGAATTCATTTGTTGTCGACGGGGTGCCCGATGCGCCAAACTCGTCGATCTGACCGTCTTGAATCCAATTGGCGCCAGCGCCCAGACTCAAATACCAGCCGGTTGGCGTAGTCATTGCAGCCTGAGCCGCGCCCGTTGAGCCCAGCGCCATTGCCGTGCCCAATAACAAATGTCGTAGCTTCATAAAATTTCCCTCCGCCTCGTGGTGTTCTACGGATGCAGGGAAATGGTTAACAAAAGGTTAAAATGACCCCATATCTAGACGTTCCGATCCTAGATGTTGTGTTCTAGATACAACAATTTGGCCGAATACCGACCAACAGTGACTTTTGGGTTCGAAAAGAAAGGGCGGACCTTTCGGCCCGCCCTCGATGCATTCACCTGCAATTGTCGTCCTGATTAGTTCAGATCGACGGTTGCGCGGCGGTTTTGCGGCTCTTTCACGCTGTCGCCGGTCTGGACCATAAGCTCGGCTTCGCCTTTGCCCGAGGTGCTGATCGAGCCTTCGCTGACGCCTTTGCCGACCAGGTTGGTCTTGGCGGCGTTGGCG
>JAIOQG010000113.1 GCA_021413465.1 Alphaproteobacteria bacterium
CCGGCGAAGCCGGTATGGGCAAATCCCGCCTGACCGAAGCCTTGGTCGATGTCGTGGCCGCCGAACCGCACCACCGCATCCGAATTCAGTGTTCGCCCTATCACACCGACAGCGCCCTGTTTCCGGCGATCCAATACCTGACGCACGCAGCCGGCATCGTACCGAACGATACCCAGGCACAGCGACTGGAAAAACTCGCCGTCCTTCTTTCTCAGCACACGACAGCGCCGCAAGAAGACATCGCCCTCATCGCGGCCCTGTTGGGTCTCGATGGTTCCGGTCGTTTCGGCCCCTTGAACCTAAGCCCGCAACAACACCGCTTCCGCACCCTCCAGGCCATCGTCAATCACGTCGTCGCTCTTTCGAAATCGAAGCCCGTGCTCTTCCTGCTGGAAGACGCGCACTGGATCGACCCGACGACGCGCGATTTGATAGATCAAAGCATTGCCGATTTTGCGACGGCGCGCGTGCTTCTCCTCATCACGACCCGCCCGGGACCCGCACACAGTTTCGCCGGGCGTGCCGTGCTGACACAATTAGTTCTAAGCCGCCTCACGCGCGACGACGTCGCCGGCATTGCGCGCCGCGCCGGCGGCGGCAAGCAACTTCCCGCCGCCCTGATCGACGCGATCGCAGCCAAATCCGACGGCGTGCCCCTCTACGTCGAAGAAATCGCAAAAGCCGCAATTGAATCCGGATTGCTGAAGGAAGGCACCGACGCCTTCACGCTGGAAGGCCGCGCCGCAAGTCTCGCCATTCCCTTGTCATTGCACGACAGCCTCATGTCGCGCCTCGATCGCCTGCTGCCGGTGAAAGACGTGGCGCAAACGGCATCCGTCATCGGCCGCTCGTTCGATTTCACCACGCTCGCCGCCATTTCCCCACTCAGGCAAACCGAGCTGATCGAAGCACTGGAAAAATTGACGGACGCCGAACTCATTTTTCGCCAGGGCCTGCCGCCCGACGCGCAATACATGTTCAAACATGCGCTGTTGCGCGATGCGGCCTACGAAAGCCTCTTGAAAGCCAAACGCCAAGTTCTTCACGAACGTCTTCTCAAGGCTCTCGAAAACACCAACGGCGCGGCGCCCGAACTTCTCGCCTTCCACGCCCAAGCCGCCGGCACGACGGCAAAAGCCATCGCCTACTGGCGCAAAGCGGGCGACGCCGCCATGATCCGCCCCGCCTACGAAGAAGCGGTCAACCACTACGCCAACGCTGTCGGTCTGGCGGCATCATTGCCGGACGCAAACGAACTGCAGCTCGAACTGCGCACGCAACAGGGCCTCGCGTCGATCTCAGCCAAAGGTCACAGCCACCCGGACACTTGCGCGATCTTCGAACAAGCGTTGCCCATGACCCACACGGTGGCACGCAGAGATTTGGCCTTCGTCAGCTGGTACGGACTTTGGTGCGGGCACCACGTGCGCAGCGAAGTCGTTGCGGCAAACCGCAGTTCGAACGAGCTGTTCAACGCGGCAACGGCGGTGAACGAAGACAGCCACCGCATGATGGGAATGCGCGCCCGTGCGATCACAGCCGTGATGGGCGGCGATTTTGCCGCCGGTCTGCAGTGGCACCAAAATGCGCTCGCGCTGCAAGATCCAGCGCGCGATCGCGCCTTCGCCAAAGTCGTGGGCCAAGATCAGACGGTCAGCTTCCGTTCTTACTACGCAATAAATCTCTGGGCGCTGGGCAACGCTGACAAAGCCTGGTACCTCGCGGAAGAATCGATTCAGCTCGGAAAAAGCACCGGCCACATCAATTCGTTGGGCTATGGCTACATGCATGCGACGCTCGTCGCCCTGTGCGCTCGGCGCCCCGAGTTTCGCCACATGACGGACGAAATGATCGCATTCTCAACCGAGCATCGCCTGCAGATGTGGCGCGAGTTCGGCCTGCAATTCGAAGCGATAAGGCGGCTGGGCGACGGGGACATGGAAGCGCTAGCCGATCTCAAGTCGGCAAGAGACGCGCTCGCCAAGCGCGACGCTCACCTTTTCTCAAGCCTACTCGCCCTCGAAGCTGCCGATCGCCTCGTGCGTCAAAACCGCCTCGACGACGCCCACTTACTTGTTAATGAAGCGCGACGAATAATCGACGCAACCGGCGAACGCTATGCCCAAGCCGAATGCCATCGCTTGCAAGGCCTCGTCAATGCAGCGACCGGACGCGACCCAAAACCGGCATTCGACGAAGCCTTGACCGTCGCGCGGCACCAAGGCGCAACAGCATGGGAGTTGAGAATTCTCCAAACCGCTTGTGCCACCTGACCTAAACAGTTCACTAAAACGCGTCCGGAACTTCCACGCGCCCAGGCCAAACCGCGCTGAGCGCTGCGGCGATGGCGCGTCCCTCGACACGGTACGCATCGCGCTCCGCCTCCGTTGCAAACCCACTCGAAGGCGGATCGTCGCCGTTATAGGTCGCCTGCCAACCGTCGTCCCACGCCCCGATCCGCTCAGCGAGATCGTCCGCCAAGTTCAAGCAGAAATGACTGACGTTTTCGCCGGTATCGGCATCCCACAACGGCCAACATTGCCAATCGGGCTGTAGCCGCAAATTCACCGGCATCGCTGGCGGTTGCGCCACCGCAGCATTGGTTGGCGCCGCAACTTCGGCACTGTGCGGCTTGGCCAGCAACCACGCAAACCACGCACGCGGCATACGCGCCGCCAAATCCCCAGCCAAGACAATCACGCCGATGGCGAGCAACTCGAGTCCAATTCCCGAATCCGTCGGCGACATCGCGCGCAAGCCACCGCGAAGCGAAAGCCACATCACGAAAGCCGTCGCAGCGAGATAGAGTAGGTATGCGTTTTTCGTCTGCTGGCGCCCCGCGCCTTCCGCTTCATCGCCGGGCGGTAACGCACGTTCCGCCCACAGCAAATACCCACCCTGGACAACCGCGTTCGCCAAAAAAATCGGCAGCGCAAACGCACTCAGCAGCGCCAGCGAGGCGCCACTGGCCAACGTTAAATATCCACCCGCAGTCAATAAGGCGCTACGCCATTGCTCATTCGGATTCGGCGCCTTGTTCTCAAGCGCGCTCAAGACGGTGCCCATCAACCGATCGAGCGCCATCGCCCGCAGCACCACCACACCGGCGAACACATAAAACCCGCCGATCGCCATCGCGACCAAGTTCATCGCCATGCACCCTTTCCCCTGTCGAATCTAACCCAAATCGCGTACACGAGACGGCAGGACCAAACCAACAGAATTGCGTGACAACCATGGACTTACCCTTCGATCGCTCGTACCGCCGACGCATCCATTTGATGCGCCACGCCGACGCCGAGTACATCCGTCCCGACGGCACGCGCGCGCCGGACTCAAGGCTTGTTCCATTGACACCCAAAGGCCGCGCCGAAGCCGCCGCGATGGCTACTTTGATGGAGGGCTTAGAATTCGACCGCGCGATCTGCTCCGGCCTTCAACGCACACGCGAGACGGCAGCCATCGTTTTGGAGAAAAGCCCGTTGACGCTCGAAATCGTGCCGGAGCTGGAAGAGATCCGTGGCGGCGATGCCGTCGCGCGCGCCAGACTTAGTCCCGTCGACTATGCCTACGCCATGTTCAAAGCCTCGGAACCCGACGCCTGCTACGCCTCCGGCGAGAGATTCTCGGACTTCGTCGGGCGCGTGGTGCCTGCGTTCAACCGCATACTCAATGAACCCGATTGGACCAATTTGCTGCTCGTCGCCCACGGCGGGGTCAACCGCGCCATCTTGACCGATCTCACCGGCGCCGGTCTGTCCGCATTTGGCTCGTTCGAACAAGACTCCGCGTGCCTCAACATCATCGATATCGACACCTGCCTCGACTCGGGCGCCGTCCTGCGCCGCATTTTGCGCGGCGTGAACATCACGGCCGACGACCCAACGAAGAGAACCCGACGGCTTCTAACGCTTGAAGGAATGACAAAGCGCTTCATTGATGCCGGCCTTCAGAAGCCGGAATAAAAGCCTGATCCGCGCCCCTCGCCGCTTCGTATCCAACTCCATGTGCAATCCTCGACAGCGCAAAAGCTGATGGCGCGTACCGAGCGCCCATCAGTCGTCTGGTTTCGCCAAGACCTACGTCTTGCAGACAATCCGGCCCTGACGAATGCCGCGAAAGCGGGGCCCATCGTCCCCGTTTATATCCTAGACGACGAAACCCCCGGTCCGTGGCGGATCGGCGGCGCCGCACGCTGGTGGTTGCACCACAGCCTGGAATCTTTGGCAGCCGATCTTCGAAAACGCGGCAGCAAATTGGTCCTTCGCCGCGGCAAAGCAGAGACGGTGCTCGGCCAAATCATTGCCGAATCGAATGCTCACGCCGTCTACTGGAACCGGCTCTACGAACCCTTTGCGATCGATCGCGACACAAGGATGAAAGCATCTCTCGCCGACGACGGCGTCGCGGTGCACACCCTCAACGGTTCTCTGCTCGTTGAGCCATGGACTGTCAAAACCGGAAGCGACACCCCGTTCAAAGTCTTCACGCCGTTTTGGACCTCGGCTACCAAGAAGATCGAAGTCGCAACACCCACGCCCGCACCAGCCCGGCTTACCGCGCCGCCACTATGGCCCCAGTCGGAAGACCTGATCTCGTGGCG
>JAIOQG010000276.1 GCA_021413465.1 Alphaproteobacteria bacterium
GATGGGGTCGCCCGCGCGAACGCGTCCACTCGCAATCGTCCCGGCGAAACCGCGAAAATCCAAGTTCGGCCGATTGACCCATTGCACCGGCATGCGCAACGGGCGCGACTCCCGGTCCGAATCGACGTCGATCGTTTCCAAATGCGACAGCAAGGTCGGCCCCTTGAACCATGCAAGCTCCTTGCACGGCGCCATCAAATTAAAGCCGTACCGCGCCGAAAGGGGAACGGACACCAGCGTGGCAAAACCAAGCTTGTCGGCGAAATCCCGGAACTCCCCGTCGATCGCGTCGAAAATGTCTTCCGAGAAATCGACCAAGTCGATCTTGTTGACCGCCAACACGACGTGACGAATGCGCAGCAGCGAACATATGTAAGCGTGTCTGCGCGTTTGCGTCAGCACGCCTTTGCGTGCATCCACCAGAATGACCGCAAGATCGGAATTGGAGGCGCCCGTCGCCATGTTGCGCGTGTACTGCTCGTGGCCGGGCGTGTCCGCGACGATGAATTTTCGCTTCTCGGTCGCAAAAAATCGATAGGCGACATCGATCGTAATACCTTGCTGACGCTCCGCTTCGAGCCCGTCGAGCAACAACGCAAAATCGATGTCTTCGCCCGTCGTGCCGTGCTTGCGCGAATCTTTCTCAAGCGTCTTCATCTGATCTTCGAAGATCAGTTTCGTGTCGTAGAGCAAGCGTCCGATCAGCGTCGACTTGCCGTCATCGACCGAACCGCACGTGAGGAAGCGCAGGAAAGACTTCCCCTCCTGCTTCGCCAAAAACGCCTTAAGTTCGTCGGGCCGCATCAGAAATAGCCCTCGCGTTTCTTTTTCTCCATCGATGCGGACTCGTCGTGATCGATCACGCGCCCCTCACGTTCGGAGGTGCGTGCCGCCAGCATCTCCGCGACGATTTCCTCAAGCGTGGCGGCAGAAGACTCGATCGCACCGGTCAGCGGATAACATCCCAGCGTTCTAAAGCGCACCAGCTTCTCGATCGCCGTCTCTCCGGGCTTGAGTTTCATCCGGTCGTCGTCGCGCATAATTAGCGCACCGTCGCGTTCGAGCACCGGGCGCTTCGCGGCGAAGTAAAGCGGCACGAGCGGCAACTGCTCCGCCAAGATGTATTGCCAGATATCGAGTTCGGTCCAATTCGAAAGCGGAAAAACGCGAATAGACTCGCCCTTGCGGATGCGAGCATTGAAAATATTCCACAGCTCCGGCCGCTGCGTCTTGGGATCCCATCCGTGCGACGCGGTACGAAACGAAAAAATACGCTCCTTGGCGCGGCTCTTCTCTTCGTCTCGCCGTGCACCGCCGAACGCCGCATCGAAACCGAATTTGTCGAGCGCCTGTTTCAGCCCTTCGGTTTTCATCACTTGCGTATGAACGGCCGAGCCGGAATCGAACGGGTTGATGCCGCGTCGGACGCCATCTTCGTTGATATGCACTAGCAGCTTAAGACCCAAGCGCTGCATCGTTTCATCGCGAAATGAAATCATCTCGCGGAACTTCCAGGTCGTGTCGATATGAAGAAACGGAAACGGCGGCTTCGCCGGATAGAACGCCTTCATCGCGAGATGAAGCATCACCGTCGAATCTTTCCCGATCGAATACATCATCACCGGATTGGCGAACTCGGCCGCCACTTCGCGCATTATGAAAATGCTCTCAGCCTCGAGCCGGGCGAGATGGGATTGTCGCGTGTGCGATCGGGCAACTGCCTCGGCGGTCGAAGTCGGCAAGTTCGCATTCCTTGATTGCTAAGCCCTATTTAGGGTGCGCGCCCTATTTGTCCAACAACCCTGTTCTATCGATTATAACACGAACGCGCGTGTGAAATCTCAACGAGAAACCAGCCCAAGTTCGATCTCCAAGGCTGCGCAAAGCATCTGACCGAGTGTGATATGCATTTCCTGAATGCGCGCCGTGACGTCGGACGGTACCAGCAGCAGATTCTCGGCGACGCGCGGCATGTCGCCCCCCGTTCCGCCGGTAAACGCGACGCATTTCAGCCCCATGGCACGGGCAACTTCCAAGGCGCGGACCACGTTCGGACTGCGGCCGGACGTCGTGATGCCGATCGCAACGTCTCCCGGTTTGCCCAATGCCTCGATCTGCCGCGCAAAGATTTGCTCAAACCCCATGTCGTTTCCGGCCGCCGTCAACGCCGAACTGTCGGTGGTCAGTGCGATCGCCGCAATCGCAGGTCGATCTTTCCTGTATCGGATGGTCAATTCAGTCGCCAAATGCTGTGCATCGGCCGCGCTACCGCCATTGCCAAAAAACAGCAGCTTGCCGCCGCCACGAATGGCATCGACGCAAACGGCAACAGTCTTCACGAACGGATCCCGCAGCTGCGCTCGCGTCGCCTCAGCCACCGCCATATGCTGTGCAAACTCGGAATCAAAAAGGCTGTTCATCGGCACAATCTGTCACCCTATTCGCATGCGCTGCAACCCGGCGCGCGGCGCGCTCTCTAACGCCCCAACATCGGTAGATGTATGACGCCGGCATTGTGAAACAGATACGCGAGATAGGCACCGTAACCCAGGAGCAGAAACAATCCGTACGATCGGCCCATGCGCCGACCAACCAGCATTGGCAGAAACAGCGCCACCGTGGCCGCAAGCATCACCCACATGTCGACCCTGATAATTTCCCTGTCGACTTGCACGGGATTGATCAACGACGCGACGCCCAAAATCGCCAAAATATTGTAGATATTCGACCCCACAATATTGCCAAGCGCGATATCGGGCTTGCGACGTAGGGCCGCCACCACAGACGTGACCAACTCCGGCAACGACGTTCCTGCGGCAACCACGGTCAAGCCGATGACCGCTTCGGACACGCCGTTGGCGCGGGCAATCGCAACAGAGCTGTGCACAAGCATATCAGCGCCGACGATCAACAAACCAAAGCCGACGGCAATCAGCCCCAGATCGATGAGCGGCGAATGCGTAAGGACTTCCGACTTGGCGAACCGCGACGCATCATCTGAAGCCTCTACGCGCCCGCGCTCCTGGCCATAGGTAAATAGAATCATAGCCAACAAAACCGAAAGGAATAGGACGCCCTCGTTGAAACCGACCGCAGGAACAGCCTGCGAGCGTTGCACAACCCAGATAAACAAGCCCGCAGCAGCCAACGCGAACAAACCGTCACGCCCAACGGCGCGCACCGACGCATTGATGGGAGTGATCAGAGACGTAAGCCCAAGAATGAACAAGATGTTGAAAATATTGGAACCGACAACGTTGCCGACGGCAATTCCGAAATTACCGCTGAGTGAGGCGTTTACACTCACCAAAAGTTCCGGCGTCGACGTGCCGTACGCAACAACTGTCACACCGATCAAGAGCGGCGAAACGCGCAGACGTGTCGCAACTGCCACTGCGCCATGAACCAAAGCCTCGGCGCCAAGAATGAGTAGAGCAAAGCCCGCCACCAACAAAACGTAGTTTTCCACCACCCACCCCAATCAGTATGCACGGGGACACGTATACCAGATCGAGCGGCAGCCAAGTGTCGCCCCGAAGTTACGGATGTTGCGTTGTTGCAATTTTGCGCCGTTAGAGGCGCTGACAGCCGCCAATAGCGGTCTGGCTCGAATGGGTGCAGGGATAGGATTTGAACCTATGACCTTCAGGTTATGAGCCTGACGAGCTACCGGGCTGCTCCACCCTGCGTCATTCGCGAGCGCGACTAATACTAGCTGAAGAGCGTCTCATTGTTCGGAGGATCATGCATTTTATCTATCTTCTGCAGGTCTGGCGGCGGCCTACTTTCCCGAGGCTTAAGCCTGAGTATCATTGGCGCTGGAGCGTTTCACGGCCGAGTTCGGGATGGGATCGGGTGTAGGCACTCCGCACTTGAGCCACCAGGCCGGCGG
>JAIOQG010000301.1 GCA_021413465.1 Alphaproteobacteria bacterium
TCGCGATGTCATACAAAACCTGAGACGGCACGACGACAGTTGTCCGCTGGCCGGTAAGCGCCAAGCGGCGAAACAAAACCCGGCGTGGCAATTGGCGATTCGCCTCGTCGGGACCAAAACCGTCTTCGATGTGCACGTGGCGTAAGCCCGCCGTGAATCGCGTCGCCAGCGCCCATTCGATCGTCCCCCAATTATGAGTGACGACCACATCGGGCCGAAGGTCGCGATAAAGGCGGCGCATCAGTGGCAGGTTGCGCAGGCCCCGTCGTTTATCGACCGTTGCCTCCAACTTGCGCATTTCAACATTGGACTTCATCAAGGCCAGGGTATCGTATGCCCCGTCCGTTGCAAAAATCGTGTGCCGGTAGCGCGCGCCGAAATGGTTGCACAGTTGCGCCAGGCGCACTTGCGAGCCGCCAACGCCGAACGTTGGAAAAAGGTGGAAAAGGTGGCGGGGCAAGGTCGGACCGGGAGATCGATTGGCGCAGCAGGAAACCGCGTTTTGCTTCGCGCGGCAAGGCCGTGGCGACGACGGCCTTAACCCTTAACCAGCAGGGCCATTAGGCGACGCGACACGCGTCGAAACATTTGGCACATCATCGTCCGAGCGTTAGGACTAGCCATTGCATATCCTCGAACGAAGCTGCTCCCCATCCATGCCGACAACCAAGCTTGGGAAAACGTCGTGGGGCTTAGCCGAAGTTCGTGCTGTGCTGCAGGGCGCCTTACACCTCTCAAGCGCGAAACAAGCGCGCGCCGCACTCGCCGCCTCACTCGACACGCTTGGCTACCGCTCTGCCCCATTCTTGGTAAATCGCGGCAGCCTGGCCTTGAAACTCGCCTTGGACGCCATGAAGGTACAGCGCCCCGAGCGATCGGTGGTCGTCGTGCCCGCCTATTGTTGCCCCTCTGTGCCGCGAACCGTTCTTGCTGCAGGTCTGACCCTACGCGCCGCTCCGGTCGGCGCAGACTTGAATCTCGACATTGACCGTCTCGCGCCCACGCTGAAGGGCGACGTGCTCGCGGTCGTGGGCGTGCATATGTATGCGTTGCCACTTGATACGGCTCGTCTCAAGTCTATGGCGCATGCGGCGGGCGCGTACCTGATCGATGACGCCGCGCATGTTGTCGAGCGAACCGACGGACGCCGCTCGCCGCTCGGCTTGGCCGGGGATGCTGGTCTCCTAAGCTTCAATCAGTCGAAAACGCTGACCGGCGGCTCGCCGGAAGGCGGCGGCGCACTCTTCGTTGCCGACGCGGCGCTGCGCACACACATCGCCCCGCGTTACGAGTCTTTGGCCGAAGGAAAAAGTCGCATCAGACCCTATGTTTGGTTCGCGCTGAGATATGGCATCGAAATCACGCCACGGGCGCTGACACAGTACATTTGGGACTTTGATATTCCGCTGAGTTGGCTGACAGGCGCCGAAACCGAGCGCTTCGAACGCATGGCAGCACCCGCCGCCCTCGCCGTTCGCGCCCAGGTCGAACGGCTAAATGAAATCGTCGCAGGCCGCACCTCTCTCACTGGACGCTACCTGCAGGTCTTGCGCAATCATCCCGAAATCGAGTTTGTTCAAACGGCAACACCACGCCACTTGTCGCGAATGTTCGTGCGATGGAAATTCGGCTCGAATGCGGATGAGGTCCGCGAAAGCCTCGCGCAACGCGGCTTTGCAACGCGCACGCCCTATCCCCCGTGGGGCCCCGACGGCGACCCGACGACAGTTGCCGCACGCCAGATCGCTGCCACCCATCTCGAACTGCCGGGTTCTCCAAGCGTGACGTCGGAGCAAATAGAAGAACTTGTCAGCGCCCTGGCGCTATGTCTCAAATCGCCATCTACGTGAGCCCTGCGGAAGTGTGATCTTTGTCTCCAAACGCGCGCAAACCAAGGCCTGAGGCCATTGTCGTGGGGTCCGGGCTCAACGCGCTCGGCGTCGTTCGCAGCCTTGCGCCGGAAGACATAACGATCACGGTTCTAGACAGCGCGCCGGGCGGGCCAGCAATGGACAGCCGCTTCGCGCAGAGGGAGTTCATACAGCCGGCGGGCGGTGGCGACTTGATAGCTCATCTGGCCGCGCGTCCGATGTTGGGTGATCCGCCGTTCCTGTTCCTGACGCAAGAAGCTTCCGTTGCCACCGTCTCCGCGCAACGCGCGCAGCTGGAAGGAAAATATCGCTTCCTGTTGCCGCCAAAAGACAACTTGGCGCAGCTGATGGACAAAAGCCGCTTCCAAACGCTCGCGTCGGATTTGGGCTTTCCCGTTCCCCGGTCGGTGATCTTGAGCGATGCCAGCAGCGTCGATGCCGCCGCGCAATTGACCTACCCGTGCATCCTAAAGCCGGTCGCGAAAAGCGAAGCGTGGGAACATCGCTATCAAAAGGCCTATCGCTTCGAAACCTTCGAACGCCTTCGCGACTTCCTGCTTGGCATCGGCGCCGACGTGCCTGCCCTGATCGTCCAAGAATGGATCGAAGGCACCGACAGCGACGTCTATTTCACGCTCGTCTATCGCGACGATAAAGGCCGAACCTGCGCAAGTTTCACAGGGCGCAAGATCCGTCAGTGGCCGCCGCAAGTCGGCGGCACGGCAAGCTGCGTCGCGGCGCCGGACGTCGATGCGGTCTTGTCGGAGCTGACGACGCGCTTCTTCGATGCCGTAGGCTTTGTTGGCATGGGCAGCATGGAATACAAGCGCGATACCCGCTCGGGCCGCTTCGTCATGGTCGAGCCCACCGTCGGTCGAACCGACTACCAAGAAGAAGTAGCCACCCTGAACGGTGTCAACGTCGTTCGCGCCGCCTACCGCTCGCAAGCGGGCCTTGCGCCGCTGGGGCAGGGCGCGCCATCGCGCAAGAAAATCTGGCGCGATGCCAACGCCGACGAGCGATCGCGTATAGCGCAGCCGGCACTTAAAGTACCGGTTGAGCTGTCGGGCATCGAAAGCGTGGATGCCGTGTTTAGAATGAACGATCCCGGACCCTGGCTCGCCGACTTGAAGGACAGGGTCATGTCCCGGTTCGCGCGATTGCGGTCGTAGACGCACCACGGCACCTTGCCATTCGCGGGGCCGGGCGGTATTGCCCAAGCGCGATGATGACTGGGGAACAAAGGCCAATGGCGGTTCGTGCGGCGCTCCGTCAGGTGATTTCGGATTGGTCGCTGCCGCGGGCGGCGAAGCTCATGAAATCGCGCGACCTCCAAGGATTGCCCGGTGAAGACCCCGGCAGCGATGCGGTAGTAAAAGCATGCCTCGGCTGGCTCAAGCGCGCGCAGGATTTTTCCGCCTCGCACGACGGCGGCTTCGCGCGGGACTTCAGCCTCGTGAGCGGGTGGGCGACGTCCTACCCCGAAACGTCGGGCTATATTGTGCCGACTTTCATTGCCGAATCCGAGCGCGGCGCCGATTCAGATCTCTCGGCACGAGCGCGCCGCTGCCTAGATTGGCTTGTCGCAATCCAATTTCCCGACGGTGGCTTTCAGGGCGGCAAGATCGATCAAGAACCGCGCGTGCCGGTCACGTTCAACACCGGACAAATTCTGCTGGGACTGGCCGCAGGCGCCGCAAGCCTCGACCGCGACAAATACCTTGAGCCCATGCGCCGGGCAGCGATCTGGCTCAGAGACAGCCAAGACACCGACGGTTGCTGGCGTAAACACCCGACACCCTTCAGTGCTCTCGGAGACAAAGCGTACGAGACCCACGTCGCGTGGGGCCTGTTCGAAGCCGCCCGCGTATTGCCCGGTGAAGGCTTCGGCGAAGCCGGGATGAAGCAAGTTCGCTGGGCCCTCACGAAGCAGCAGGCCAATGGGTGGTTCGCCGCCAACTGCCTTGAAGACCCGGATGCGCCCCTCGCGCACACGATCGGCTACGTTCTGCGCGGTGTGGTCGAAGCTCACCTTTGGTCGAAAGACGCAGCATTTGTGGAAGCGGCGTGTCGCACTGCCGATGGACTGCTTCCTTCCATCGCCGCCGATGGTCGATTGCCCGGTCGCTTGGATAGCAATTGGCGCGGCGCTGTGGACTGGGTCTGCCTAACCGGCAGCGCACAGATCGCGCACAGCCTGTTCATTCTGGCACGCCTTACGCGCCGTTTGGACTACGCCGAAAAAGCGAAGGTGCTGAACGCCTATATCCGGCGCACCATTGCACTCACGGGCGACGCCGACACCATCGGCGGCGTCAAGGGCTCGTTCCCTGTGCAAGGAGAATACGGACGCTTCCAATACTTGAATTGGGCCGCAAAGTTCCTGATCGATTCGTGCCGCGAAGAGCTGTCCTTTGCCGCCTCAGGCCTGCAAAGCACGCAATGATTTGGCTTCGACCGATCGCGCACGGCTGTCTGGTCTCGCCATGAGCGCGAAACAAGCGCCGCGCATACTCATTGTCTCGTATTGGTTTCCGCCATTCTCGGCGGTGGCTTCTCTACGCATGGGAAAGCTTGCAAAACACCTGCTCGACAACGGTTGGGATGTGCGCGCGCTCGCGGCAGACAGCACGAACCCGGCAACCATGCAGCTCGACTTGCCGCGCGAACAAGTCGTCTACACGGCGTGGGCAGACGTTGATCGAACTTTTGAAAATGCGTGGGCGCGGTTACGCGGAACGAAGCCGCGCCACAGATCTGATGCCTACCGGGCGAGTGCGGAACCATCGCAAGCGCCGTCTTCGTCGCCCACGAAGCGCTCGTTCCTGCGCTCGACCTATCGCCGTGTTGTCCAGGAAATCGTCCGCTGGCCCGACAACCGTGCCGGTTGGGTGTTGCCGGCCGTTGAAGCTGGCGACGCACTCGTGTCCGCTTGGCGCCCGGACGTTATTTTTGCCACCGCGCCGCCCGTCACGTCTCTGATTGTTGCCGATCGCCTGTCGCGCAAACACGCAATACCCTGGGTAGCCGAGTTCCGCGATTTGTGGTGCGACAATCCCTATTACGAATACTCAAGTCTCCGCCGCGTCCTCGAGCGCGTGTGGGAGCGCCGCGTTCTGAAGCGAGCGTCGGCCATCGTATCGGTGTCGCCGGTCTGGTTGCATCCCATCCTCGACCGCTTCGGTCCGCCAACGCTGTCCGCGATGAACGGCTTCGTCGAGGCGGACTATCCTGAAAAACCGCCGACACAGCCGCAAACGTCGGGCCCCCTTCGCATCGTCTATACCGGCCATATCTACGCCGGCCACCGCGACCCGTCGCCGTTGTTTGCGGCGTTGCGAGATCTCGCCGCTCGGCCTGATGATGTTGTCGTTGAATTCGTCGGCACCGAGATCGAAGCGGCTTCGGGCGCGGCGGACAAATTCGGCGTCGCCCATCTTGTTAAGGCGTTCCCGCCGGTGAGCTATCGCGATTCGCTGAAAATCCAGATGCACGCGGACGTGCTGCTTCACATGCAATGGTGCGACCCCAAGGAAGAGGGAACGATAGCCGGTAAAATCTTTGACTATATGGGCGCCAGAAGGCCCATACTGGGTATCGCGCTGGAAGACAGCATCGTCGCTAAAATGGTGCACGATCGAGGTGCAGGGCTGGTAACGAACGATCAAGCAAAGATAGCCAAGCAAATATCCGCTTGGGTCGCCCAAAAGCGTTCCGGCGGCGTGGCCCCTTTGCCGCAGTCTGCTGTGGCGGGCTTGGAGCGGTCGGTGCAATTTGAAAAGATGGAAACGCTTTTGCGCGGCATTGCCGCGCGATCGCCGGATCGATCATAGGCAGGAATTCGCATGGACATTGCCGATAAGATCCGCGCGGGGGCCCGTTGGCTTGGCGCTGCAAAGTTCGTCACCCAGATCTACACCTGGGTATTGACGGTCATGACGATGCGACTATTGGCGCCCGAGGACTACGCCATCATGTCGATGGCAGGTGTCTTTCTCGCTTTCATCGTGCAGTTCGAGGAGTTGGGCCTTCGCGTCAAATTGGTCCAAATGAAGGACTATACCGTCGAATACGCACGTTCGGTTTATGGCTTGGTGCTGGTAACGAACTTCGCGCTTGTTCTCGCGCTCTCGCTTGCTTCGCCGTTCATCGCGGCGTTTTTCAAGCAATCGATCCTTGTCCCCATCATCATCACGCTGTCCGTAAGCATGATGATTAGCGCACTAGGGTCTATCCCCGACGCATTAATCAAACGCCAACTCGACTTCAGGAGCTTGGCCATCATCGACGTGGTTCGTGCCGTCACCGCGTCCACCGCGACGTTTGTTTTGGCTTCACTGGGTTTCGGCGTTTGGTCGCTTGTCGGAAGCGCCGTGATCGGAAGCGTGGTTGGCACGCTGGGCCTGGTGCTCGTGTCGCCGTTCCGCTCGGCGCCCTCCTTCAATTTCAAAGGCATGGGCGACACGCTGCAATTCGGCGGCCTGGTCATGCTTCAGCGATTGGTCTGGTGGGCCTACAGCGGCCTCGACAGTCTTCTGATCGGCAGGTTTTATCCCGCAGCGTCGCTCGGCATCTACAGCACGGCCGGAACGCTTGCCACCTTGCCGATCGAAAAAGTCGGCAGCATTCTCAACGTTCTCTCCTTCACCGGGCTTTCGCGCGTCAATCAAGACCTCGAAATGTTTCGCCACTATCTGCGCCGCGCCACCAAACTCGTGGCGTTGATCCTCTTCCCGACGTTCTTTGGCATAGCGGCAATCGCGAACGAGTTTGCGCCGGTATTACTGGGAGAACGCTGGAACGGTCTTGGCACAATTGCCGCCATTTTGGCGCTCTCTGCGCCTGCGCGGTGCATCAGTTCCGTTGTGACGGAGTCGTTGAACTCGCTCGGCAAGCCGGAACTTCATTTGCGTTGCATGTTGGTTACGGCTGGGTTGTTTGCGGCGGGCATCGTGGCAGGTCTCCCGATCGGCCTTCATGCCATCGCCGCCGGTGTCGTGGCCGCATCGCTGCTGGCCTGCCTGCACAACGCAAACTTGGTCTGCAAGCAAGTTGAAATGCCGTTGAGCCGCCTATTGGTCGGCATGTGGCAACCGACGGCTGCCGGCCTGATCATGCTCGTTGTAATTTCGTTGCTGCGTCCGCTGCTGCCGATCGAATTCCCCTCTGCGGCGGGGCTGGGCGTGACGATAGCAATGGGTGCGCTGATCTACGCCGGTTTGATTGCGGCCTTCGATCGCGATGGTTTTCGGCTGGTCTTGGCTCTCGCGAAGCGCGGTTGATCGACGCTTCCGGCGCGACCTTCCATTTCCGGATCGATCCACTTATAAGGCGCTGAACCTTGACCTTTGAAGGCGAACTTTCCGCAAATGGGCGCGTGGTACGTTTGTCGCGATGATGCGCGCGCGGATGCAAGACTGGCCCAAGCAACGGCGCAGTTCCTTCGGCATGGCCATGCGGCCCCGCGAACCTTGGCGACGGCCCATCACAAGGTCCTGCACACCGGGCATATCCACGCGGGACTTCCCACGTTTGCTCAAGTCGGCGAAGACTTCGCCGCGATCGCCGGAACATTTTTCTATCGTGGCGAAGCGGGAGATCTAGCGCTCAAGCTGTTGCTTGCCGATTTCGAGCCACCATTCAACCGATGGTCGGACGTTCTGGGCCATTTCGCTGCGCTCGTTTACAAGCGCGGTCGCCTTTTCGCCTTCACGGATTGGTCGGCGAGTTTCCATATGTATTACACGGCTGACCGCAGTGTCGTCTCGACGTCCTTTCTCTCGACCGCGGCGTCTTTGAGCAGCCTGAGCTTCAATCCGCAATCGGTATACGAGTTCGTGTTCGCCGGCACCCCGCTCGGGAACGACACGGTCTTCGCGGAAATATCTAGGCCGGCACGCACGCAACAACTCGAACTCGGCGAGCATGTGACTGTCCACGAGCTGCCGCACGATCTCGTCGTGCACGAAACAAGCGAACCCGTCGAGGATATGATTGCGCGCATCGCCGCAAACCTCCGCACGTCGTTTGCCGTGCCGGCAAAACACTACGGCAACAACATTCAGTGTCCCCTGTCTGGCGGCTTTGACTCCCGCTTGGTGCTCTCCTTACTTCTGGACACTGGCGTTCGGCCCTCGCTCTACGTCTATGGCGGGCCCGATGACATCGACGTGCGCATAGCCAGCCATATCGCCAAACAAGAAGGCTTCGACATCGAGACGTTCGAAAAGGGCGCCTTTCGGAAAGTCGAGCCCGACGAGTTTCCCGCCATTGCCGAGAAAAACTTCCACGAAATGGACGGCACGCCGATGGACGGCGGCATGTTTGATTCCGGCGGCAATTCGCACGGCCGCAATCGGCGAGCGACAGGCGGCGCCCTCGCCGTGTCGGGGGCCGCAGGCGAGATCTATCGCAATTACTTCTACTTGGCCGACCGGCCCTTTTCGACGCGCGATGTTATTGACGCGTTTTACGCCATCTTCGATCCGTCCGATTGCACTGCCGTATTTGATGAGAACGAGTACCTGTCGCGCCTAAACGTGAAGCTTCAGGCGGCGCTGGGAGCCGGCAGCGAACGGCAAAAGCGTCTGGATATCGAGCGCGCCTACCCGCTGTTTCGCTGTCCGGCGGCCTTCGGCCGCGAAATCAGCATGGTGGGTCGCTTCGGCGCCTACTTCGTTCCGTTTTGCGACTACGCAATGACGCGCGAGGCTGCCAACATCCCCGTCAAATGGCGCACGCATGGCGTGTTTCAAAGCATGCTGCTGGAACACATCAACCCTCGGCTCGCTGCATATCAATCGGCCTACGGCCACAGCTTCACACAGCGCCCAACCGTCAACCACCGCCTCGCGGATGCGATGAGCCTTTATCGGCCGCCCTGGTTGCGCCGCTATGGCTACCGCATGAAGCG
Source organism: Alphaproteobacteria bacterium (assembly GCA_021413465.1). GTDB lineage: Bacteria > Pseudomonadota > Alphaproteobacteria > Micropepsales > Micropepsaceae > SZUA-430. The sequence continues at coordinate 8,785 of JAIOQG010000301.1, forward strand.
CAAACTGGCGCGCGCGCAGGATCCGCGCATTGGGTTTATGGCCCCACGCTATCTCGATCGCACGCTGGACAGCTCATTTCCGGCGATGAGCCGCTTCTTCAACATGACGCATATGCAAGAGCCTGGCTTCTTCCGCGCCGTGGCCACCCTCGAATACCTCGCTCAACACTTCTCGGACCGCCTAAAGGGTTGAGTTCTGTGCCCAGTGTTGCCGCGAAGTCGCAGCCAAGGGGTGGTCCGCGCTGCAAAGTGGCGAGTACTCAATCGGCGATATGCACGCTACGCTTGTCACAACCGGTCTTGTGGAATTGGTATATTTATGAGCAGTCGACTATTGAGGATTAGAATTAAACCGCAAGGCGATTAGTTTAGAAGAAGAGAAACTACAGAAAAAATGAAAACTATATTAAGGTAGAGTCAGATGTATTCGTGAATTATCGCGTCATAAGCAAGAAATGGATTTTTTAACTGAAAAAAATTGACGGCAGTATTTGATCGGTGGGTTCAATTGCAGCGGCCGGCGCCCTGCAGAATCGTCAATCGGAGGTGCTGCTCGCTGGAATTGCACCGAAATAGGGATGCGCGCTGTGATTGAGAGGCCACACAGCAAGGACATCTCGCCAAACATCTTGGTTACTTCGACCTGCTAACCACAATATATAGTATACCGTAAATAAAATCCGTTAATTATGCTGTGATTTTTCAGTATCACCGCATCAAACAAATGAACTCATGTAAGAGCCTAAGACTCCCAGAGCGGAGGATTGTGCTAGTACTTCGCTCGATGGGTTTTGTCGGCAGGAATGGGGTCCTCTGGGAATGGGGCCTTCAGCAGTCGGTGGGTTGTTGGGAATTCGCCGGTTGATTGAATGGCTGGATACATCCGAGGGGAAGGGGGGGATCGTGCTACGCATTTGGATAGCCGTATTTTTGTCGGCGTTTTCGCTGTCAGGTTGTGCCTTTTGGCTCGACAAGGCGCCAGTAGGGCCAAAAGCGCCTGACGTCTACAGCGGCGCGCCTGAATATCAAATCGGACCTGGCGACACGCTTCAGGTCTTCGTCTGGCGCAGCGCCGAACTGTCGGTGACGGTTCCGGTCCGTCCCGACGGGCGCTTCTCGATGCCGCTTTTGCAGGATGTGCAAGCGGCAGGGAAATCGCCTTCACAGGTCGCCGACGAAATCAAACGTGGCCTAACCGACTTTGTCCGCGATCCGATGGTCACCGTGATCGTCCAATCCGTTCAGGGCGCCGGTACAGGCAAAGTCAGCGTCATTGGCGAAGCCGCCTCGGCGAAGTCGGTCAACTATCGCGCAGGCCTTACATTGCTCGACGTGATGATCGAAGTCGGCGGGCTGACGCAATTCGCCAACGGCAACGACGCGCGCTTGGTTCGCGTCGTCAATGGCAAACCGAAGGAATTCCGTATCCGCGTCGCCGATTTGGTGAAGGGCGGAGACACGAGTGCAAATATCGAACTTGCGCCAGGGGATGTCATTCGCATTCCCGAACGTTGGTTCTGAATTCGGACAAGAGACTGAGAATCGTTTGGGGATCGGTGTTCGTGGCCTTTGGGAGGCGCGAACCAGCATAGAGACGGATCGAAGGCCTTTGGGGGGGCCCAAGAGATGAGCACAAGCCTTTTTGTCGGCATCTATCAGGAACTGCTGCGCGCCTGGCCAAACCGTTGGCTAGGATTTGTGGTCGCCTTGATCATCGCATCGATCGTTGGTCTCGTCGTCACCGTGATGCCCGACCAATACCAGTCGAAAGCCAAGGTCTACATCAACAGCGCCGTTGTCCTCGGGCCATTGCTCCAAGGTCTGGCGGTTGAGGACGACTCGGAAAACCGGGTGAAGTTGCTCCGCATCCTGCAATCGACCCTCGTCAACAAAGACAACGTTGATCGTCTGATAAAAACGCCTGGCATGGGCTTCGACATTTCCACCGCTGCGGCCCGTGGCAAAGCGTTCGACATGATTAAGTCCGGAGTCACCGTCGCCGAGGAAGAGCAAAACCTCTTCACCTTGGACGTCGTCGACACAAACCCCGTCCGCGCACGTAACATTGCGCACGGCTTGCTGTCGCTCTTCATCGAACGCAATGTAGTCGACGCGCGTAACGACCTCCAATCGGCCCGCAACTTCCTCGACAAACAAATTGCCGAATACGAACTCAAGCTGCGCGATATCGAATCGCAAATCGCCGTGTTTCAGGTGAACAATGTCGATGCGCTCGGCACCACAACTTACCAGTCGCGCTTGTCCGCCGCCCGCACGGCACTTCGTGAAGCCCAAGTCACAAGGCAGATCGCCGCCGAGACGCGCGACCGCATTAAGGCGCAGATTGCGAATGCAAACGCGCCCGGTGCCGATCACTCCCCGTCGACGCTGATGGCGAATGACGCAACGTTCCCGGCGGTAATCGATCGCATGGGCGCTCTACAGACCCAGCTCAACCAGCTGCTTCTCGTTTACACCGATCGCCACCCGGACGTCGTTGCGACCCGCCGTGAGATGACGCTTCTGAGCGACCAATATGGTTTGGGCGACAGTCTCGGCACGGCGGCGGCTCAACCGTTTACCGTGCTGCCCGGACAAGTGCCGCCGGCACAGGCCGTAAACAGCGCCGTAGGCGCGGCCGCACCGGCGCCAGGCGTTGGCACGCAGCCGGCGTCGCTGGCGCTGCCTGCTTCTGCGCCGGCGCGTCCCGCTTCAAGCCCCATCAACAATGCAAAGATGCAATTGCTCCAGGCCAATTTCGCGGTTCTCGACGCCGAACGTAAGATCGCGGCGGCGAACTCCGAGCTGAATGCGATCCAGCAAATGTCATCGTCGGCGCCTGCGGCCGAAACCGGTCTCGAAGAGTTGAACCGAGACCATGCCGTGCTCAAGGAAAACTTCGAGCAACTCCTTCGCCGTCGTGAAAGTGCGCGCATGAGAACGGCAGCCGACTTGTCCTCCGGGGCCGATCAGTTCCGCATCATTGTCGCGCCTTCGATCCCCGAACAACCTGCAGGTCCTGATCGCCAGACGTTCATTCTCCTCGGCGCGCTGTTTGCCGTGGCGGCTGGTGCGGGTCTCGCTTATGCGCTCGGCCTGCTCCGTGGAACCTTTGTCAGCGCCGCGGAAGCCGAGTCCGCCCTCGGCCTGCCCGTCATCGCGCGTCTGACGGATCGCCACGGCGTACTCTCGCGGGTGTCGCAATCCGCGGATGCAATGGTTCTTCTGGCAGGTGTCGGTGGAATATTTGTTGCAGCTTACGTGCTGTCGGCCGCAACCGAGGTTCTGTCGCCGCTACGAACCGAGATCTACCACTTGATGGAAAGTGGCATCGGTCCATTCATCGCAAAGCTATTTTAGGGTTGGGGAACGGAAAATGTCTTTGCTGACAAGTTTCAGAGCATCCGGAAGCAGTGCCGTCAGCGTCCCGTCATTCGGCGGTGGCACCGACAACACCAGCGACGAATTTCGCCTCGTCAAATGGCACTTCTTGGCGAATGCCGGCACGCAACAGGCGTCGGGTCGCAACCCGCGCGTCATCCTCATCACAAGCGCAAGCGCGGGCGAGGGCAAAAGCTACGTCGCCCACCATCTGACCGCCAATTTTGCACTCGATCCGCACTCGGAAGTCACTTTGATCGACGCGAACTTCGAGAATCCAGCCCTCGGGACATCGTCTTGGATGGGTGGATCTTCGGGCGGCCTCGGTTTGCTCGACTACCTGGATTCGACCGGTGTCGATCAAAATAGCATCGTGAAATCGACGGGTCTCAACAACGTTAAGGTGATCCTGGCCGGCACCGCGCGCGAAAACGCGCCCGAACTGTTGGCCAATGGCCGGCTCGAGCAGTTGGTGGCGGCGCGGTCGGGGAACAATGCCTACGTCATCATTGACGCCGGCGCCGTGTTGTCCAACGGTGGCGCTGCCGTCTTGGCGCGCTATGCGGGGCAAATCGCCTTTGTCGTTGCGGCGAACACCACGAGCCGCTCGAACATCACGCAAGGCTTGGCGACGCTCGATCGCATCGCGGGACCGATCGACGAAAAATCTCTCGGACTGATCTTCAACTAGGTCGTACGAGCGGCGCGCAGGGTTGAACCTGCCGGGGGCATGAATGCACGTTGGGGCGAAAAATTTGCGCTCGTTGGCGATACACTACCTCCCTGCGATTGCCGCGCTGGGTGTCGCGCTATGCGCCGAACTCACGACCAACGCCCTTGCCGACATTATCGAATTCAAGCCGGTTTTCGGCATCGAACAGATATTCACGGACAATGTCCGCGCATCGGCCGACGATCGCGACGCGGATGGCGTCACGGTTTTGACGGCGCGCCTGGACGCGGCGCTAAGGTCGTCGCGTATCAACGCGATCGCCGACGTCAATGTTTTCTACAATGAGTTTTGGGCGACCGACACCCTCGACAGCTTGAACGGCGCGGGCACTGTCGCCGGCCGGGCCGAAGTGCTCACCGGCGTTTTCTTCATCGACGCGATCGCACAGAAACAAGATGTCTATTTGTCGGCCACGGACGTGTCCGCGTCTGGCCTGAGCACCGGTCAAGGCAGCCTGCAGCAAACGAACTACGGCGTGAGCCCCTTTGTGACGGGCAACATTTTCGGCCTCGCCGACCTGCTGGTGCGCGGCAACTACGCGCAGGTGCTTTTTGACCGTCCCGTAGTGGGCGTTGCCGCGACGCTGTTGACGGATATCACCGTCAAAAGCGTTGCAGGAAAAATCACCACCGGCGAGCGCGCCTCCCTCTACGAGGCCGTCGCTACCGCCGAGTATTTGGAAACCGATCTCGGCTTCGAACAACGCAACGTCATCGGCGGTCTCATTTTGAACTTGACCAAAGGCTTGAGTGCGATTGGTCGCATCGGCTACGAGCGCATCTCCGATCCAAGCTTCCCGCTCATTCACGGTACTATTTGGAGCCTAGGCGGACGCTATAGATTTAGCGACGCATCCTTCATTCAGTTCGAATACGGTAAACGTTTCGAAGACGATACCTTCCTGGCCGAATTCAATGTGGCGCTCACTTCGCGCGTTCGCGTTGTCGGCAATTACACCGACACGCTCGTTCCGGTGCAACTCACATTGGTGCGCGGCGTCCAAGATCTGCTCGATCAAGAAGGCAACTTCGTTATCACGGCCCCCAACAGCCCCAGCATTCCCGACCCAACCTTGGTTGACGCGATCGTTCGCGACAAGGATCTCAAACTGGGTGCAACCTTCGAGCAAGACCTTCAGGTCTATACGCTGACGGTGGGACATACGGAGCGCTTCTACCCGTCGCTGCTCGATGACGAGAGCTTCTACTTCGTCGGTGTGTCGCTCGAGGAGAAACTATCGCGCAGCCTTGACTACCTGTTGAGCGTGCAGTTTCAGGACAACTATTCCGTGCTGGCAACCGCCAATACGTCGCAAATATTTCGCACGGAACTCTCGTTTACCTATCAGTACACCCAGGATGTGGCGTTCGCCGGCGGCTACACCTGGCGCCTCGAAACGAACCCCGACAATAACGACACCTACGAGAATGTCTTGCGCTTCTCGGTTTCGCAGGCTTTTTGAGAGCGGTTGAAGGCGGCCTGCGCCTTGGCTATGACGCGATGGCAATGACCCTGGCCTCTGAAACCAACCCCTTTGCTGTACTGCGCGAACGCATCAACGCGATGTCGTTCGACGTCGAGGACTATTTCCAGGTTCAAGCCTTCGCCGATGTGTGCGATCGCGCGTCGTGGGAGCGCTACGAAACGCGGGTTGAGCGCAACACAAACCTCATTCTCGATTTGCTTGCCGCCCACAAGAC